>DATKWS010000188.1:0-7246 GCA_035529435.1 Patescibacteria group bacterium | reverse complement strand
GCTACCAGTGGGGTGAAGACGGCCTGAACGACTTCATCGGTGTCCGCTACTACGTGACGAACGCCAGCATGAATTACCTGAATGGAGTCTATATCGGGATATACGCCGATGTCGATGCAGGCCCCCGCGAATACGGCAGTTACCACATGGACGACCAGGTGGGTTCTTTCGAGGGCATCTGGTGCGTCCAGAAGGATGATGCCGAAATTCCCGTCAACCTGTACGTCGGGTACGTGTACGACAATGACGGCGACAACGGAAGGACGCCGGGCTACTTCGGCATAGCCATGCTGGGGTATCCCGTGTGGATATACTACGGCTCTGCCAAGGGATATGATTACCAGTGGTACCTCGATCCGGGCACCCGCAGCTGCCGTCTCAGCACGTTCAGGATCTTTCGCGGCCTGCAGCCGTTCGAACACGGCGGCGAGCCGACCAATGATTACGAACGGTACGAGGTGCTTTCATCGGGCAGGAAGGACAAGAACAGCACGACCGCCAACGATTACAAGATACTCCTCTCGGTCGGGCCGTTCTTCCTCGAACCCGGACAGACGCAATGCGTCGATTTCGCCTTTGTCTGCGGCGAGGGTCTGGAAGACATGCTCGATCACACGGCGTCCGCCACGCTCGTATACCACGGCTGTTTCTTCGATGCCGACGAGAACACTGAAACGGGGATCGATGGACGTGAGACGATGATCATCGGACCGTTTGAGGATTTCATGCCCGATCCGTGCAACATGCCGACGGTCGTATACGATATCGCACCGAAGGAGACCGCCTGGACCAACAGGGACTGCAGAGAGGAGATCTGGAATTGGCAGTATCCAGACTGTTACACGCCGCCGGGGATCGATAAGAGCCGGTACGTGACGGGAGTCAAGGGCGAGGAGACGCGTCTCAACTGGATCACCGGATCGGCCCCGCCCCCGCCCAACATCAGGCTCGTCCCACAGGATTGTGCGGTCACGGTGCTGTGGGACAATTTCAGCGAAACCGTCCGCGATCCAATATCGCTCCAGTACGATTTCGAGGGGTACCAGATCTGGCGGGCCGACGACTGGCACCGGCCGTACGGCACGACGACTCTGAGCGGCCCGACTGCCAGCCTGTGGCACATGCTCGCGATTCGGGATCTCATCAACGGAGTCTCTCCCAATATCAATTTCAAGTACCCCTTCGAGAACGGGGGTTGGATGTACGAACCGCTTGCCGATATGCCCGGCAAGCAACAGTATATCAATCAGTTTACCCAAATCCTCCAGGATGCCCCGCTCGACAGGGTGCCCTGCCCGCCCGAGCTGAGCGATGAGGTGTGCGACACGATTGAAGCGCTCGCCCGGTTCGGCCTCGGATTTGACGGGGGAAAACAGTACTACAAGTTCGTCGATTCCGGTGTCAAGAACGGCCTGCACTACTTTTACTCGGTCATCGCCTACGATCATGTTCTCAGCGGAGGGAAGCCGTCCACTATCGGCCGGTTCAATTCACCCGCCTCGAATTTCAAATACATAACCCCCGTTTCCAGGGCACAGGAAGCCGATGAATTCGAGGAGAGCAATGTCTACGTCGTGCCGAACCCGGTTACGACGGAGAACGTCGAGCCGTGGCGCCTGAGTCCGAACAACAGCGATCCGACGGGGATAAAATGCGAATTTCACAACCTCCCGCGATGCCGCAGTACCGTGCGCATCTACACGATTTCGGGCGACATCGTTCAGGTGCTTCTCCACGATGGAAGCAACGGGAACGGCACCCAGAAGTGGGATCTGCTCTCGAGAAACGGCCAGGAGGTGACGAGCGGCGTTTACCTGTTCAGCGTGGATCCCGAGGACGGCAGGTTCCCACGAACGGTCGGGAAGTTCGTAATTATTCGATGAACGCAATCTGTGGAACAGTCATGAACACGATACTGAAAATCACCGCCTGTGCCCTTTCGGTTACCGCCTTTCTGCTCTCCGCCTGCACCGATGACGTCTATTTCGGGACAGATTTCGAAAATAAACCGCCGACGATCGAGCTCATCCATGGTCCCGTGGAGGGAGACAAAACGGTGTACCAGGTTCATTTCTACTGGATGGGACACGACATGGACGGCAAGATTGAATGCTACGAGTACGTGTTCGTCGCAGGTGACCCGATCGGTTTCGATCCGGCGGACACGACCGGCCTGGACAAGTGGACGCAGACGAAACTCACCGATATCGGGTTCAAGGTATCCGCCGACGAGATGGATACGACGGTCACGATCAAATACAACAAGTACGCGCGGTACTGCAAGACACACACCTTTTTCATCAGGGCGGTCGACAACGGCGGCATGCGCTCGGAAGTTGCATACCGGTCGTTCACCGCATTCACGCTCGCCCCCCACATTTTCATCACGGAGCCGCCGCCAGAGCCCACCGTAGATACGCAGTTCCTGACGCCGATCATCGTTTTCAAATGGGACGGCAAGGATCCGATCGACTCGCCGTGGAACTACCAGGCGGTCGACTCGGTTCGATACATGTTCATGAAATACCAGGCCAATATCATGGATCATCTGAACATGTACCCCGAGATGTTCGAGGATAAGTGGTCCCCGTGGTTTGCCTATGCCGCCCCGACCGATTCGGGAAAGGGAACCGTTCTGGGCGATGATGAAATCATCGAATTCAACCGGACCTACGTATTCATCGTGCAGGCGAAGGACGAGGCCGGGGCAATCAGCGCCATATTCGACGAGAAGACGAATGTACGGCGTTTCATGATAAAGGAACCGACCGGTCCCCTTCTGGAAATACGTGAACCGTTCCTCGGACTCTACACTTTTGTCGGCTCGCACATGAATCCGCTGTCCCTGTACGTGCCATCCGGATTTCCCCTCAATTTCAGATGGCTCGGTGACGCGAGCGAGTACGGCGCAATCGTATCGACCTACTGCTACGGATGGGATATCACCGATCTCTCGGATCCGAGCCAGTGGGAAGTTGATCCGAATCCGTACAACCTCGTGGCGCCCCAGCGCCGCTTTTTCTCCGGCGTGCACTCCCTGTTCATCGAGGCGGTCGATAACATCGGTGTCGTCACCCTCGCCAAGATCGAGATAACCGTCGTTCCGATCACGATGGAACGGGACCTGTTCCTGGTCGACGATTTCATGTCGGATGATTTCCCCCAGATAATCTATGCGACCCCGACGGAGACCCAGCACGACGAGTTCTGGCTCGACATATGCATGAGGGTCAAGTCATTCGATCCGGATAACGATATCTACGACACGGCCGATCACAACTACGAACCGCCCGACATACAGAAACTCTGGAGATACAAGAACGTCATCTGGACGTACGGAGCGGCCCGCTGGGACTTCAACGCCTGGATGAAGACGATCAAGTTCGTCCCCGAGGGAGAACTGGGCGGATTCGGCACCAAGTACACGTACAACATGATGACGTACTACATGTCACTTGGCGGGCACGTATGGACGTGCGGCATGGGCGACCGGTACGGCGGGCTCGCCGCCTGCCTTCCATCGAAACAGTGGCAGTGGAAAGCCGAAATAGGAATCCTCGTCTTCCCCCTCTACCTGAAGTGCGAGATCACGACCGGCCCCAGCAGCGGATGTCCCGATACGATCGGCGTCAAGTCGATGGCGTACCGCGATTACTGCGTCACCGTGCTCGACAAGGTCACCGGCGTATTCCGCTGGGATGTACTGTCATTACGGAAAATTGAATTCGACGCTCTCAGGTACGCGGTCCGTGACGACGGCGACGCATTGACGGGCGCTCATCCCGGTCTTCCGAAGGAGTTGCACCTCTGGGAGGAAGTCACGAAACCGGGGCGGTTCTTCGATCCCTTCGTGCGGGGATTCCACTACGTGGAGATCTACGACCCGAACTACTGGATGCAGGGCCAGGGATTCCACTCGCGCCAGTGCTTTCATCCGATGTACCGCATGAAACCGAGAAGCACCCAATCGGTCGTCAACAATGCGACGATCGCCTTCTGGACGACGACCCATGCCGATGTCATTCCGAATGCGCCCAACACGATCGCGGCACCGAGCGTGCAATTCGGAATACCTCTCTGGTATTTCGATCACGACGAAGTGCGCGCCATCGCCGATGAGATCTTCACCGAATGGAAGCTGCCGATCGATTAGCAGGGTGCTGCATCCAGGGATTATATATACATTATATATACATATTGCCTTCGTAGGGATCGAAGTGTATAATTTAAGGTGGTTTAGTGTATTTGGATCGACTCCTATTCCTGGATGAGCCCGCGTACCAGAGTAGAGTATGACTAAATTTAACTGCCACAAGGCGATACGCCCATCCAGGAGAAATGTGCGCGCACACACGAACACTTCGACTCCCCCGTATTACGGCCCCGGTGATCGTTCAGCCATTCGCGACGATGAGTGCACATCGGTTCGGCGCATTTCCCCTCGCGGGAAGATCATATGGATAATCATCTGCGCGGCACTGCTCGCCGTCGCGCTTTTCTCCGCCTGCAGCGAGAATCTGTATAACGAGACCGATTACGTAAACAAGCCGCCCACCATCCAGCTCGTTCACGGTCCCGAGCAGGAGTACATCACCGTATACCAGGTTCATTTCTACTGGATGGGATACGATACGGACGGCTGTGTCGAGCACTACGAGTACGTGTTCACCTCGGGCGACCCGATCGGGTTCGATCCCGCCGACACGACCGGCCTCAACAAATGGACTTCAACGGATCTCACGGACATCGAGTTTACGGTTTCAGCCGACGAGATGGATACGACCATCACGATCGCATATAACACGTATGCACGGTTCAGAAAGACGCATACCTTTTTCGTGCGCGCCGTGGACGACAAGGGCATGCGCTCGGAGGCCACGTACCGGTCATTCACCGCCTTCACCCTCGCCCCCTCCATCTTCATCACGGAGCCGCCGCCCGAGCCCACCGTAGACACGCAGTTCCTGACACCGGTCATCATTTTCAAGTGGGAAGGCAAGGATCCGATCGACTCGCCGTGGAACTACCAGGAGGTCGATTCGGTTCGATACATGTATTCGATGTACTACGGCAGGCTCATGGAAGATCTCAACAAACGGCCCGAGATGTTCGATGAGAGGTGGTCCCCATGGGTCGCCTTCGAGGCCCCCGCCGATTCGGGAAAGAGTACCATTCTCGGCGACGACGAGATTCTCGAATTCAACCGGGCGTACGTGTTCGTCGTCCAGGCTATGGACGAGGCCGGAGCCATCAGCGCCATTTTCGACGAGAGGACGAATGTACGGCGTTTCATGATCAAGGAACCAACCGGTCCGCTGCTCGAGGTGCGCGAGATATATCTCGGCACATACAACTTCGTCGGCACCGAGATGAACCCCCTGGTCTTGTACACACCCGCCGGCTTCGCCTTGAATTTCAAATGGTACGGCAATGCGAGCGATTACGGAGCGTTCGTTGCGACCTACCGCTTCGGGTGGGATATCAAGGATCTCTCCGATCCGAACCAGTGGGAGGTCCGGCCCGCCCCGCACCACCGGGAGGCCCCACAACGGCGCTTCGTGTCGGGCGTCCACTCGTTGTTCATCGAAGCGGTCGACAATATCGGCGTTCCGACCCTCGCCAAGATCGATATCACGGTCGTTCCGCTCACCATGGACCGGGATCTTCTCTGGGTCGACGACTTTCCGTCCGACGATTTCATACAGATGTCGTACGCCAGCCCCACAGAGAGCCAGCACGACAATTTCTGGATAGAAATCTGCTCACGGGCGAGACGGTTCGACCCGGACATCGATATCTATGACACGATGGAGCATAACTACCAGACTCCTGACCTGCGCTGTTTGTGGCGCTACAAGAACGTCATCTGGACGTACGGGACGGCACGGTGGGATTTCAACACGTGGATACAGACGGTCAACTTCACACCCGAACAGGCCCTCGACCAGCTGGGCGGCCGGTACACGTACAACATCATGCAATTCTACATGTTGCTCGGCGGGCACCTCTGGTCGTGCGGGCGCTCCGACAAGAGCGGCGGGATGGCGGGTTGCAACCCGGCGAAAAAGATCGGACCGTGGGACGATATCATGACGCGGAATCTCATATTCCCGCTCTACCTGCGGTGTGAAACGATAACGGGGCCGCGGGGTGGATGTCCCGACACGGCCGGCGTCAATGCTATGCCGTGGAAGGACTTCTGCGTCAGCGTCCTCGACAAGGTCTACGGCGTCTGGCGCCGGGACGGCACCGTCCCGGAACGGAAGATGGAATGGGACGCCTTGCGGTACGTTTACCGCGACCAGAATGATCCCCTTACGCTCGCGCATCCCGACCTCCCCGAGGAATTGCACCTCTGGGAAGAGGTCACAAAACCGGGGCGTTTCTTCGACCCCCTGGTCCGCGGAATGCACTACGTCGAGATCTACGATCCGAAGTACTGGATGCGTCCCATGGGAATACAGTCACGCTCGTGCTTCCATCCGATGTACCGCATGAGAACGATAAACACCAAGTCCGCCGTCGACCATACCGTGATCGCGATATGGTCGACCGTCCACGCCGACGTCGTGCCGGGTGCGCCCGGAACGGTGGCCGCGGCGAGCGTCCACATGGGAATTCCCCTCTGGTACTTCGACCATGACGGGGCGTACGCACTCGCCGACGCGATCTTCGCGGAGTGGCATATCAAAGGCGATTAAAGAAACGGAATAATCCCGCCGGACAGGTCAACAACCGGGTACGGGCGCAAAATAACTCTTTCTCTCCCGGTCGATTTTCCCTTATGACTCGGCTCCAGGTATCTCGACGCCTGCTTCGAGACGAATGTGCGGTCGGAATCAGGGATTGACTGGGGGATAGATATGGCGGAGAATTGCGATTGAGAATCAACGAGTCATGCATGGGAAGTGTCAGAGGGACGGAAAGGCAGGTGGAGTATGAAACGGTTCACCGCTCTCGTTCTCGTCGTCGCCCTTATCTTCGCCATATACGGCTGCAGTGAATGGAGCCGTACGAAGAAGGGCGCCATAATCGGAACGGCAACCGGGGCGGCGGTCGGCGCTGCAATCGGAAAGCGGACGGGCAACACGGCGGTTGGCGCGATTATCGGCGCCGCGGTCGGCGGCGCGGCAGGCGCATACATCGGCAATTACATGGACAAGCAGGCGGAGGAGATCGAGCGGGATCTCGAGGGTGCGACGGTCGAGCGCGTCGGCGAGGGTATCAAGATCACCTTCGACTCGGG
>DATKWS010000187.1:0-2139 GCA_035529435.1 Patescibacteria group bacterium | reverse complement strand
TCGAGCCGTATGCCACCGGTCCGGAAGACGAACAACTCGAGTGCACCGCCGATCTCTCGACGAGCCCGGAGGGAAGCTGCTGCGTCACCCGCACCCATTACCCGTGGGGAATGGAGGGCGGCGGCCAGCAGGTGGGGCGCCTCGTCGGCTACGACGGATGCAAGGCGGCGACATACGCCGCCGGCACGGATGATTTCAGCGATATCGATTGCATAGAATACGAGTACATCAACAACAATGTGCTGCTCATGAAACATGTCAACGCGGGATTCAACTGCTGCCCCGGCAAGATCACGGCCGACATAACCATCGACGGAAACGTCATCACGATCGTCGAGCACGAGGCCGAGCAGGGATGCCACTGCCTCTGCCTGTTCGATGTCGAGTACGAGATCGCGGGTATCACTCCGGGAACCTACCTGATCAGGGTCACGGAGCTGTACCTCAATGAGGGCGACGAGCCGCTCGAATTCAACACCGACCTCGCGATCCGTCCCCGCTTCCGCTACTGCGCCGATCGCGGTCACTACCCGTGGCGGCAGGGCGGCACCGAGGCGGAGGATCGCGCCAGGCTCGACCGGCTGAAACGGGAAATCGACGAGGTCATCGGCACTCCCGCATGCTCGGGAGAAGGCGCCTGCCGGAGCATCGCCTTCGGGGACAAACCGTGCGGCGGCCCATGGATGTACCTCGTCTATTCGATCTCGTCGACCGATGTCGGACTGCTCGTCGGCAAGGTCAACGCGTACAACGCATTCAACCGTGTCCTGAACGGGCGCCACGACTGGTGCTCGGACTGCCTCTTCGTGGGAGAACCGCAGATCGGGTGCCGCAAGGGCGTCTGTGTCAAACTCGATCAGACTCGGTAGCGGTCGAATTCAAAATCCCCGTTTATTTCGAGCCGCACGAGCGTATGCCGGAAAGCGCGTAGACTGAGATCATTTTATGGTCATACCCTTCAGCCGCGCAAGCCTCGCCTTCGCATCCTTGATCTCCGGGCGGTCGGCGCCGGCTTGCATCCAGGTCGCGAGGAACCGTTCGTACCGTTCCACCGCCCGGGCATCCTGTCCGGTCTCCTCGTACAACAGGGCCAGCCGGTAATGATAGAGCGGATGTATGAGGGGGCAGAGCTTTCGCGACGGGCCTATCGTCGTAAGCCGCTCATATTCGGCGATCGCTTTTTCGCGTTCGCCGCAATGAGCGTATGCCCGGGGCAGGATGTCCTTGAGGTAGAGACTATGGTACGGGAGAACGAACTCAGGACTAAAACGCGGCATCTCCCAGTGCGGCGAATCCCTGAGAACCTCGATGGCTTTCTCATAATCATTTTGCGCAATGAATATTTCGGCTTCCAGCGTACCACGGTAGATCTTCGCCAAATCAATGAACATCGGTTTGATCCCGGGCCTCAGTGATTCGAGATCGATCAATCGAGCCTTCGCGGCCTGCACATCGCCCTCCTTGAGCGCAAGCAGGCCGAGGCCGAAGGCACGGGAATATTGACAATCCATGACCGGCGGATACTGAGGTATGGAGTACCAGAATTCCTCCACCGAATCCACCGGGGCTTTCAAATAGTTGCGGCTGGCATCAATCTCCCCCTTTTCGTAGAACACCCACCCTTTTGACCATAGAGCGCATGTTTTCCAGAATGCGTTGTCGACCTCTCCGGCCAGTTCGACCGCTGTCTGAAAGTCGTCGAGAGCCCGGTCCTCGGCACCGGCCGCATAATGAACAAGCCCTCTCATCATGAATCCCCCCGCCATCCACGCCTTCGAGCCGCTCACGGCGATATGATAATCTGCCCATTTCAAGGCTTCCGCATAGTTTTCCTTCAGCGCATAGCAGTAGGCCAACTTTGTGCCCACATACGAAAAATCGGGTTTGATCTCGAGCACATCCTCATATATCGAAATCGCTTCATCGAGCCTGCCGACCGACAGGAACAGCTCGCCTCTCGAATCCAAAGGATTGGCGTCACCCGGAAGGAGCGTTGCGTACCTATCGAGATACTCCATCGCCTTTCCGAATTCATCCTTCTGCAGTGCATAGATATATGCCAGCGCGTTGTACGTCGGCGCATGGTTCGGGTCCAGAGCAAGCACCTTCTCGTATTCCGCTATCTCGTCATCGTACCGG
>DATKWS010000186.1:0-18957 GCA_035529435.1 Patescibacteria group bacterium | reverse complement strand
CTCTACATCATGCAGGACAGCCTGTATGTCGTGGAGAAGGGCCAGACGGCCGCGTACGTACCGTTCACGATCTGCAACGGTGACGCCTGCGCGGATCCGACGGCGTACGGATACGTGATCACCAGCACGGGCCACGTCGGCACCGGCTTCCCGCAGGCCGGCACGACCCCGCCGATCGACGGCGGCGAGTGCGGCGACGTCTACGGCGTCGTGGACGCGGGAGATGCGGAGATCTGCGATCTCGACACACTCGTGATCATTGCGTGGGATGCGCTGACCGGCACGGTCTATGACACCTGCGTGCAGATCATTCACGTCGTCGAGCCGGTCCCGGTACCGCTGTTCACGACACCGGTCGTGACGGTCCTGGCGATCGCGATGATCCTCGCTGCCGCCGTCTTCCTGAGAAGGCGCTCGGCCAGCAGGGCCTAGCAGACACCTCGACGTGAGGTTTTTGAAGAGTAAGTAATTGGGCCAAAGAAAGAAGCCAGAAGGTGAATACAGAGTGAAACAACAGGACGGAACCTTCCGCAGGGAGTTTTCGCTGTTTGTCGTTCTCTTCTTCATCCTCTGGCTTCTTTCCTATCTTTTGACCAAACAGTTTCCCGGTTTCGTCGAGAAACTGGCCGTGGCCGTCGCGGGGGAAGTCGCGTACGCCCTCAATCTGCTCGGCTACAAGTACCGCCTGACCGGCGCCTCGTTTCTATTCTATACTGCCCACGGCGGCGAGAACCTCATCGTGATCGCCGAGTGCACCGGCCTCTACACATCGATCATCTACTTTTCCATCGTGGGTGCATATCCCGCCCGCATCAGGGAAAAACTGATCGGCCTCACCATAGGGATCCCCGCCATCCACATCCTGAACCTCATACGGATGGTTTTCATCTCCCTCGTCCTCTATCACCGGCGGGACCTGTTCGAATTCTTTCACGGGTACCTGTGGCAGGTGAGCTTCGTCATCTTCATGCTCCTTCTCGTCATACTCTGGATGGGGAAGATCGTGAAACACGGCGGGATTTCGCAGAGCGGTGAGGACGGAGCAACGGCGGCCGAAGGGGAATCGAATTGATGGAACCGGGCATTTGACCGGGAGCGGGAGGCAAACCAACGACGGACGAACGGATGCATAACGATCCGATAATGAGGGGAGCGAAGGGGGTTCTCTTCTTCTTTCTCCGCTTCCTCGCCGCTTCGGTGATTCTCTATCTCATCTATACCTGGGCCGGCATCTACTATATGCGCGTCGTCGCTTACGGGGCGAAGCCGCTGCTCGCGATCTTCGGCCACCGGCTCGTCATGGATCGGGCCCTCGCCATCACCGAGGAGATATCCCTCAATCCATTGATCTTTCTCTCCCTCGTGATCGCCGTCTCGAACGTTGCGTTACCAATCAAGCTGCGCGCCGCCATAACCGGCGTCCTCATTCTCACCGCGGCGAACAGCATAACGGTCTTTCTGAGCTTTCTGAGCTTCTACCGGGGAAGCGAGCGGCTGTGGAGCGGCACCGAGTTCTTCAACCTCACCATCAATTTCTTTCTCCCACTCCTTTTGTGGTTCCTTCTCCTCCCGGTCAGATCAATGATTTTCCAGCCGCGCCGCGAAGCGGCGTAAGACCGGCGGACCGGTGTGACGGTGTGACGCTCAACGCTTCGGCTTCACCGCGGTACCGTCGGCGCGATCCTCGACGACGAATCCCCTCCCCGCAATCTCGTCGCGGAGCGAGTCGGCGCGTGCCCAGTCCTTCCGCCGGCGCGCCTCCTCACGTTCATCAACGAGCCGCCGCACATCTCCGGGCACCGCGAGCTCCGCCTTCGGCAGGCCGTCCTTGAAGAGGCCGAGGATCGAATCGAATACCTCGAACACGGCCGTTAACCGGTCGATCGTTTCGGGGTCGCCGCGAAGGGCGGCTTCTTCGCCCGCCCGTACCCTGTTGATCTCGCGGACGAGCCGGAAGAGGTGCCCGATCGCCTCCGCGCTGTTGAAATCGTCATCCATGCTGGCGAGAAAATCGCCCCGCACCTCTTCGGCCAGGTCGCGGAGTTTCCCCGTCTCCGGCGCCGGCGCCGCCCCGCCTTCCCCGCCGCGGCATTCGTCGAGAAAGACGCAGATAGTGCGGATACGCTCGAGTCCCGCCTGTGCCTCCTGGAGGCGTTCCCGGCTGAACTCGGAGCGGCTGCGAAAGTGGGTGGAGAGGAGATAGAAGCGTATCACATCCCCGGGGAATTCCCGGTTGATATCCTCGATCGAGAAGAAATGACCGGTCGATTTCGACATCTTCTCACCGCGGAGATTCAACAGGCCGTTGTGCATCCAGTAGTTGACGAACGGTTTTCCGGTGGCGGCTTCGCTCTGCGCAATCTCGTTCTCGTGATGGGGAAACACGAGGTCCTGCCCGCCGCCGTGCATGTCGAGGGTCTCCCCGATATACTTCATCGACATCGCCGAGCACTCGATATGCCAGCCGGGGCGCCCTTTCCCCCAGGGGCTGTCCCACGCCGGCTCCCCCTCCTTTGCGGCCTTCCACAGGGTGAAGTCGAGTGGATCCTCCTTGCGCTCGCCGACCTCGATGCGCGCTCCCACCTGGAGCTCGTCAACGCGCCGTTTCGAGAGCTTCCCGTAACCCCCGAACTTCCGCACGCGGAAGTACACGTCGCCGCCGACGGCGTAAGCGAATCCCCCGCCCTCGAGCCTCTGTATCAGCGCAATGATGTCCCCGATATGCTCCGTCGCCTTGGGATAGATATCGGCACGCATGATATTGAGCTCATCGGCGTATTTGAAGTACTCCGCTATGTTGCGCTCCGCCACCGCGCGAAACCCTATCCCCTCCTCGTTCGCCTTTGCGATGATCTTGTCGTCAACATCGGTGAAATTCTGCACGTACGTGACCTGGTATCCCTTGAAGAGCAGATAGCGCCTGATCATATCACCGGCCACGAAGGCCAGCATGTGACCGATATGGGGCTTGTCCTGAACGGTCATGCCGCAGAAGTAAATCCCGACCTTGCCGTCCTCGACCGGCTTGAACTCGGTTTTTTTCGCGCGAAGCGTATCGTAGACCACAAGTGCCATTCGTACCTCATCCCCCTCGTGTTCCGCCGCGACCGTTACACCAGTCCTTCGACCGTTTTGCCGTCGAGGACCTTTGCAACCTCGGCGATCAGGCGCACGGCGCTGTCAAAATCCTTCCGGTGAATGATGCCGGCGGTGCTGTGTATATACCGGGTCGGCACAGCGATCACCAGCGTGGGCACACCGTACTCGTTGAGATGAACCCTTCCGCCGTCCGTTCCTCCGTAGGGAACAGCGCTGTAATGATACGGAATCTTTTTCTTCTCGGCAACCGAGACGACGAGATCGCGAAGCCGCGTGTTGGGTATCAGCGTCGCATCGTAGACGCAGATCGAAACTCCCGCCCCGAGGTGTTCCGTGCTTCCCTCGGGCGAGGCGGGGATGTCCTGCGCGATATTCACATCGAGCGCGAAACAGACATCGGGATTGATCCGCCGGCTGCTCGTCACCGCTCCCCTGATCCCCACTTCCTCCTGAACCGTTCCGACGCCGTAGATCGTGTTCGGCAGGTCGGCCTTGGCAAGACGCCGCATCGTCTCGATCACGATCACGCACCCGATGCGGTTGTCCCACGCCTTCGCCATGTATGTCTTGCCCCCCTTGAGGATGGTGAACGGGAAATGGGGCACGACCGGGTCCCCGGGACGGATACCGAGGCTCCCGGGTTTCTGCTTGCCGGTACAACCGACGTCGATGAAAAGCTCGTTCGTACGGATCGGCTTTTCCCGTTCCTCCCTCTCCATGTGGAACGGGCTCTTCCCGTTCACGACACCGTACACGTCGCCGCGGGATGTCCTGACCCTCACGGGCATACCTATGAGCCGCGGCGGCCACCAGCCGCCGAGTGCATTGAAACGGATGAAATTCCCCTGAAAATGCGAGACCATGAGACCGATCTCGTCCATGTGGGCGACGAGCATCACCCGCGGCCGCTCCTTCTTGCCCCTGAGCTTGGCAATGAAGCAGCCGAGCCGGTCCTTCTCGGTCTCGGCGATCGATCCCAGATGGCCACGCATCAGCTCGAATATCTCCTCCTCGGAACCCGAGACGCCCGTGGCCTCCGTGAACTCTTTCATCATAGTTTCAACTCGATCCATAACCAGCTCCTTGCTTGAATCGCGTTCTCCGCGCGCACGCCATCAGGCAGATCCGCTCAACCAGCTCGTCGAAACCGATCCCCGCCTCGCCCGCCGCCATCGGCACGAGACTGAGCTCCGTCATGCCGGGCAGCGTGTTGACCTCGAGGCAGTACGGCTCGCCATCGTCGCCGAGGCGAAAGTCGACACGGGCATAATCCCTGCACGTGAGCGCCCGGTACGCACGGACCGCCTCCCGCTGGATGCGCGCGGTAAGTCCCCTATCTATATGTGCCGGTACTTCGTACCTGCTTGTACCTTTCGTATACTTCCTCTTGTAATCGTAGAAACCGCCGTCGGGGATGATCTCGACGAGCGGCAGCGCTTCACCCTCGAGTACCGCCGCGGTGACCTCCCGGCCCGCAATGTAGCACTCGACGATGACCCCGCCGCCGAAGCCCGCCGCGCAGCGCAGCGCTGCGGCAAGCCCCCCGGCATCCTGGAGGTATGAGAATCCGACGCTCGATCCCTGGCAGTTCGGTTTGACGACGGCGGGGAATCCGATCCCATCCTCGATCATGCTCCGTGCCCGATCGGCGTCGTCCGTAACATCACCTTCCAGAAGGAGATGGTGCGCCGTCCGAATCCCCGCCTCCCGGAACAGGGCCTTCGAGCGATCCTTGTTCATCGCGAGGGCGCTGCCGAGAACCCCGGTCCCCGTGTACGGAATTCCCGCCGCCTCGAGCATCGCCTGCACGGTGCCGTCCTCGCCGGCGCCTCCGTGGAGTGCAACGAACACGCAGTCTGCATCGATGATTGCGGGGGCATGCAGCCAGTCGAAAATCAGTCCTGCCGGTAACGACGGTATATCCGCCGGCGGCTCCTCGCCGATCACGATTCGATCCGGCTCCGCCTGGTCCTCGAGAGGCAACGCAGGATCGATCGGCACGGTCTCGTGTCCCCGCCGGCGCAACGCCTCAACGATCCCCGTGCCGCTGGCGATCGAGACCTTTCTCTCGGCCGAATCGCCCCCGAGAAGCACCACAATTTTCATATCGATATAAACCGTCCCGTAAGGTGTTCCTCAAACGTCCGCCCGGTTCCGCATGCCTCCGGGCGGTTATATCAATTCCTTATATGAGCCCGCGGGCACGTACGCTCCCGCGTACGCCCGGAGCACCCCATCATTCGCAACACGCGCTTATGAGCCGGCGCGCTCACGTGCACGCTCGATGCAATTCACCACATCCTCACGCCCCCGTATCTCGAGTATACTTACCAGATCGGGGCCGTGCACCGAGCCGGTGAGCGCGATCCTGAGTGGCATGTAGAGATCTTTACCCTTCACTGCAAGTTTCTTGCCGACAGACTTGATCGTTTTCCGCAACTCGTCCCTTCCCCACCCCTCCTGCCGGGCGAATCCGTCCGCGAAGGCGGCGAGCAGCCCGCCCCTCCCCTCGATCATACCGAACACCTCGCCCTCGAAAGGGGGCGGGCCGGGCATGAACGGGGCAACCTCGGCGGGGATGGCGGAGAAGCTGGGCAGATTCTCCGAAAGAATTGCAAACATCTTCTCGAGCTCTCCCCTGCCGTAACGCTCCCGCACCTCCCCGGGGAAGAAGGACAGCGCCTCCTCGAAGTACCGCCCTACCCCTCCCGTTCGTATATAGTGAGACGACATCCAGTTCAATTTCGTCAGATCGAAAATGCTGGGGCTGCTCGAAACCCGCTCCAGGGTGAAGGCGGCGATCAGCTCCTCGCGCGAGAGGATCTCGCGTTCATCGCCCGGTGACCAGCCGAGAAAGGCGAGGTAATTGACGATCGCCTCCGCCGGGTAGCCGTTTCTCGTGAAATCGGCGATGTTCGGCGCACCGTGCCGCTTGCTCAGCTTCGATCGATCGGAGCCGAGTATGAGGGGGATATGGACGAACCGCGGGCGCTGGAATCCCAGGGCCTCGTAGACGACGATCTGCCGCAGTGTGTTCGAAAGGTGCTCCTCCCCCCTGATCACGTGCGTTATCCCCATCAGGGCGTCATCGACCGCGGCGGCGAAGTTATACGTGGGAAGACCGTTGGATCGGATGATGATGAAATCACCCACCATCCCGGGGGGGAATACAACATGACCCCGGATGGTATCTTCGAGCTCCATCGACACCGCTTCGGGAAAGGCGAAGCGGATGCTCTCGGGCAGTCCATCCCGGCGGCACCGTTCCCGCTCATCGCCGGTGAGGGAACGGCACGTTCCGTCGTACTGCGGGGGCAGACCGGCTGCGATCATCTCGCTTTTTTTTCGCTCCAGCTCTTCGTCCGTGCAGAAACAGGGATACGCATCACCCTGGGAAATGAGCCTTTCGGCCAACTCCCGGTATACGGCGGCACGTTCCGACTGCCGGTAGGGGCCGCGCGGACCGCCCCGTCGCGGTCCCTCGTCCCATTCGAGGCCGAGCCAGTGGAGATCCTCCAGCAGCTGCTCCTCAAGTTCCGCCGATGAGCGCTGGACATCGGTGTCCTCGATGCGCAGTATGAAGCGTCCCCCTTCGTGTCGCGCGAACAACCAGTTGAAGAGGGCCGTCCTGGCGCCCCCCATGTGGAGGTACCCGGTCGGGCTCGGTGCGAATCGAACACGAACTTGTTCCGCCATCGTACCTCTCCCGGCCCGCACGGCATCGTCCGGGCGTGCGGCTATTTCCCGGCGAGCGGCGCAACGAGCACCACCGCCTGCGCCGCGATCGCCTTCCCCTCACCGACGGGTCCCATCCCCTCGCCCCTCGTCGCCTTGACCGATACGACCCCGGCGTCCACACCGAGCGCGGCGGCCATCCGCTCCGCCATCCGGCCGCGGTACACGGCGAGGCGCGGCCGCTCCGCGTGGACGATGCAGTCGGCATTGACCAGATGGTAGCCGTTTCCCGCGACCATCCCCGCGACTGCATCGAGGATCTTGATACTCGAGATGTCCCGGTACTCCTCCGTCTCGGGAAAATGCTCGCCGAGGTCACCGAGGTTCAGCGCCCCGAGCAGCGCGTCGCAGAGGGCGTGTATCAGCACATCCGCATCGGAGTGTCCCGCCAGTCCCTTCTCGTACTCCACCGTCACGCCGCCCAGAACGAGACGCCGCCCCTCGACGAGGGGGTGGATGTCGTACCCGATACCGATCCGGTACTGCGTTGAATCCATGATCGCATGTCCCGTCATTCACACACCGGCAGATCGAGCCGCTTGCCGACGAGAAGGCTGGCGACGATCTCGAGATCCTCCTTGACCGTCACCTTGATGTTCCACCGCTCCCCCTCGACCACCCTGACCGAATGACCCGCGGCGAGCACGAGCGAGCTCTCATCCGTGGCGGACCGGATCGTCTCATCGACCGTCTCGAACGCCGCCCGCAGCACCTCGTTCGTGAAGGCCTGCGGTGTCTGTATCTCGACGACCCGCTCGCGCGGCACGATCCCCTCGAGCACATCGTCCCGCAGGCGCCCCAGCGTATCGGTCGCCTCGAGTACCGGGACCGCGGCGCCATGGGCCCTGGCCGCATCGACCACCCGCGCGATGAGGGAAACGGAGACGACGGGGCGGCACGCATCGTGCACGATGATGAGATCGGCATCCCCGACCTCCGTGAGGCCGATCGAAACGGACTCCTGTCGGGTCTCGCCGCCGGGGAGCACGGTGCAATCGAGCCCGGGCAGCTCATCTTCGAGCCGTTCCCGCGCCTTCGCCTCCCAGCCCGCCGGCACCACGACGATGTACCGTGATATCCCCCCCCACGCACCCAGGGCTTCTATCGACCGCACGAGGAGGGTGCGTCCTTCCACCGGATAAAAACTCTTGGGCATCTCGCGCCCGAAGCGAATTCCCCGTCCGGCGGCTGCTATGATACATACGATTCTTTCATCATTCATCTGTCCTGCTCCCCGGCGGCGCGAACCGCCTCCTTCAACCGACGATCAGAAGATCTCGACCTTGAGGTATTTCTTGGGATTCTTCTTTATATCCTTGATGAGCTCGTCGAGGCTGCCGACCGTCCCCTCGAGCTTGTCGAGCAGCTCCCGGTCTCGAAGCAGTGCGCCGAGCGTGCTCTCGTCCGTCTCGAGATACCGGGTGAGCTCCGAGAGTGAGCCGGTCACCTCCCTCAGGTGTTCGAGCAGTTCGGGCAGTTCACCCGTCACGTACCGCAGTGATACCACCACACTGTCGAGGTGGGCAGTATTGCGGTCGAGGAATCCGTCGACCCGTTCCGCAGAGTTCCTGAACGAGGCGATCCCCTTCTCGAGATAGGGTGCGTTGTCCGCAATGAGTCTCTTGAGTTCGCCCGTGATCGTGGCGAGGTTGTCGATCGTTTTCTCGAGCTTCTCCCCCTCGCTGATAACACCCGCGATCCGCCTGATATCGACCGTGAGGGCGGTAAGGTCTTCCATCAGGTGTCCGAGCGAGGCGAGCGCCTCGGACATGCCGGGATCGTAAATGCCCTGGAGTGTGTCGCCGGGACCCACGACTGCTTCCGCTTGCCCGAGCAAGATCACGACGACCCGTTCCCCCATCACACCGATCGTCTGGAGAATGACATGTGAATCCTCCGGCACGCGTACATCGGCGGTGAGCTTCATCGTGACGAGGACGTCATGTTCGCGGAGTAAAACATTCTCCACCTCACCCTTCTCGACGCCGTTCACGCTGACCTCGTCGCCGTGATCGATACCACCGACCATCGGAAAAACAGCGTTCAGAACGTATGTGCTTCTCCGTATCTTGAATCCCTGGAACCACATCAGCCCGATGATGAGGATCATGGACGCGATGAATATCGCGAGTCCGACACGAAACTCGAGGGATTTCTGATTCATCTGGTACTCCTCGACTGCTGCGGGCCGCCACGTACCGGTGGGACCCCGTCACGAACGCCCGAATTTCCCGCCGCACCGAAAATGAACCCGGTTAGTGGAATCATGAACGGCTAGACGGCCCTTATCGGCCCCTCGGCTCTCCCCTCGATGAACTGCCTCACGATCGGATGGGTGGTTCCGCGGACCTCGTCCGGCGTACCGTTGAATATGATCGATCCGCCGTGAAGCATCGCTATGTGATTACCAACCTTGTAAGCGCTATGTATATCGTGAGTTACGACAACAGAGGTAATGTCGAGCTCGCGCTGGAGCCGGCAGATCAGCTCATTGATCACATCGGCCATGATCGGATCCAATCCCGTTGTGGGCTCGTCATAGAGGACCACCTTGGGATTCATCACCACCGCCCGCGCGAGTCCGATCCTCTTCTTCATGCCGCCGCTCATCTCGGCCGGGTACTTGTCGTACACATCGGTAAGCCCGACCAGGCTGAGCTTCTCGCACACGATCCGGCGAATCTCTTTCTCGTTCATAGCCGTGTGCTTTGTGAGAGGAAGCGCGACGTTCTCCCCAACAGTCATCGAATCGAAGAGGGCGGCGCCCTGGAAGAGCATACCAAAGTGCATTCTCATTTGAAATAACTTTTTCCTCGCAAATTTCGTTATATCTTCCCCTTCGAACAGAATCTCCCCCTCGTCCGGGGAGAGGAGACCGGTTATATGCTTGAGCAGCACGCTCTTCCCGCATCCGCTGGGGCCGAGTACGACATGTGTCTCGCACCGGTGTATGTCGAGATCCAGGTGTTCGAGCACCTTCTGTGATCCGAACGACTTGCTGACGCCGCGCATCTCTATGATCTGATCGTGACAGGTCGTTTCGTTTACCATACCGCGTCACCGTACCAGCGCGCCTCCCGGCACCACGTCCCCTAGGCGGGGGGAAATATGATGCGGAAGATGAGGGAAGCGAGCAGGTAGTTGGAAATCAAAATCAACAGGCACGACGAGACGACCGCCCGCATCGTCGCCCGTCCGACCCCCTCGGCGCCACCCCTCGTGACGAATCCGTGATAGCATCCCATGTGTGCGATGATCAAACCGAACACGAACGTCTTCATGAGACCGCCGACGAGATCCTGGTAGCGGAACAGGAGCTTCAGACCGCTGGCGAACGTGTTGAAGCTCACCCCGATCGATATATTGGCCACCACCATCCCCCCGAGAATGGCGAGCAGATCGGAGAATATCGTGAGAACGGGAAGCATGATCGTCGCCGCGACCAGCCGTGGCAGCACGAGGAACTCCACCGGGTCGATGGCGATCATCTCCATTGCATCCAACTGCTCCGTGACCTTCATCGTGCCGAGCTCGGCCGCGATCGAGGCGCTCACGCGCCCGCCGACGACCAGGGCGGTGAGCACCGGACCCAGCTCGAGAATCACCGACTTGCCGACCACCGTTCCGAGGTACATGAGGGGAACATATCCGTGGAACTGGTACGCGGCCTGAATCGAGGTCACGGCACCGACGAAGAGCGATGTCACGAGGACGAGCGGTATCGAACCGATGCCGATCCGCTCCATCTGGATGAGGGTATTCCGCATGTTCCCGAATGTCCGGGGGAGGAGCTGCACGACACGTGCGAGGAGTATGAAAATCCCGCCGACCTCTTCGATGAATTCGAGGAAGGCCTTGCCGAGAAGGTTGAAAAAGGACACCGATGAAACCTCCACGGGTACCGCACCCGCACCGATCGGCCGCTCCGGGGCGCGCCCCTCAGTATCCCTCCCCGGCTTCCTCCACCCCGACGGGCGCCATCGAACGGAACCGGGTGTACTGCTTGTCGAACATCAACTGAATCATACCGGTGGGGCCGTTTCGCTGCTTTCCGATGATCATCTCCGCCTTGCCCTCCTTCTCCGGATCGCCCGGATCGTAGAACTCCGGGCGGAAGAGGAACAGGACGAGATCGGCGTCCTGCTCGATGGCGCCCGATTCCCTGAGATCGGACAGCATCGGACGATGATCCTTCCCCCGCGTCTCTACTGCGCGCGAGAGCTGGGAGAGGGCCATGACCGGCACATTGAGCTCCTTCGCCAGGGCCTTCATTGCACGCGATATCGCCGATATCTCCTGCTGCCTGTTCTCGGACCGCTCACTGGAGCGGGCGAGCTGGAGGTAATCGATGATGATCAGCGAGAGGTCGTACTCCGCCTTGAGCCGCCGCGCACGCGCACGCATGTCGAGCGTTGAGAGCGCCGGCGTGTCGTCGATGAAGACGGGGGCCTCGGAGAGGAGACCGGCCGCGTTGGTGAGGCGCTCGATATCCTTCGCCGTGGTGAATCCGCGCCGCACCTTCTGCGCGTCGACCTGCGCCTCCGAGCAGAGAAGCCGCTGAACGAGCAGCTCCTTCGACATCTCGAGGCTGAATATCGCCACCGGCTTCTTTTCCTCCAAACCGACATACTGGGCCACGTTGAGCGCGAAGCTCGTCTTGCCCATCGAGGGACGCCCGGCGACGATGACGAGATCGCTCGGGTGGAATCCAGCGGTGTACTTGTCGAGGTCGATGAAACCGCTGGAAAGACCCGTCACACTCTCCCGCGTCTCGTGTACGCGCTGTATCTCCTCGAACCGATCCTTGAGGATGTCCTTGATATGGGCGAATCCCTGGCTGACGCGGTATTCGGAGATCTTGAATATCTTCTGCTCGGCCCAGTCGAGGAGCGAGTCCGCGTTCTCACCCCCGCGATAGCTCTCACCTGCGATCTCGGAGGATGCGCTGATCAGTTGCCGCAGGATATACTTGTCGAGCACGATCTTTGCGTAATACTCGATATTCGCGGCGGTGGGAACGCCGTCGACCAGGTCCGTCAGGTAGGCCACGCCGCCCACTTGCTCGAGGCTCCCCGACCTGCCGAGCTCCTCGGCGAGGGTCATCGCATCGATCGGCTCCCGCTTCATGAAGAGCGCGATCATCGCCTGGAAGATGCGCTGGTGCGCGGGGCGGTAGAATACATCCGGCGAGACGATCTCGATTGCCTTGGTCGCCGCCTCCGGCTCGAGGAGCACTCCCCCAAGCACGGCCCGTTCCGCATCGAGTGATTGTGGCGGGACACGCTCGAATTTATCGGAATCGTACTCCATCAACTGCACCTTTCCCGGAATGGGCGTGCCGCGCGGGCGCTACCCGTTTCCCCGCGCTTCATCGTACATCCTATGTACCATCTGTATGTCTTCCCATGCGGCCCGCTTGAGGTTCGGATTACGGAGGAGGGCGGCGGGATGGTACATTACGACCACCTTGGTATCATTGTAGAAATGCACATTCTGCCTGAGAACAGACAGGGAAGCGGTGCTCCGCAGCAGATTCTGCCCTGCGACCCGTCCCAGGGCGCAGATCAGGACGGGATCGATCAGCTCGATCTGCCGCTGGAGGAAGATCGAACAGGCCTTGACCTCGTCCTCCTGGGGATCCCGGTTCCCGGGCGGACGGCATTTCAGGATATTGGTGATATAGACCTCGTCCCTGCTCATCCCGACCGAGGCGAGGATCTTGGTGAGGAGCTTCCCGGCGCGGCCGACGAACGGAAGGCCCTGGATGTCCTCATCGTGCCCCGGCGCCTCGCCGATAAATATGATTCTCGCATCGCGCGATCCCGAGCCGAAGACCGTTCTATTCCGCGTCTCGCTGAGGGGACAGCGCGTGCAGGTCGACACCATCTCCTCGAGGGACGCACTATCGAGCCCGCTCACATCGGCGCTTTCCGCCGGCCCGCTCTCGGAGAAGAGGCTCGACTGTACCAGAGACTGCGATTCGTAACGGTACCGGATCGACTGCGTCCCGGCCTCGATCGTTCGCCGCCCGGCGGTTTCCGTATCCGTTCGTTGGTTCACCCGGCCTCCTTTCCGTACGCGCTCGACATCCGGAGTCGCCGCTTCCGGCTCCTCCGCGGAACGAACCCCACCCCCCGCGGGATCGAGCCGGTATATGACATCGAGCCCGGAGCGGTGACGCCTCGCGAGATACCTTTTCAGCTCCTCCACGGCCGCGATGCGATCATCCATGGCGCAACCGCCTGTCGGCAGCGATCCGTTCAAGCAGCGCGGCGGCGGCCTCGGCCTTCGAGACGAGCGGCGTCCCGAGCACCTTGCGGCTCCCCCTGAAAAGCGTCACCTGGTTGGTTTCCGCCGTGAATCCCGTTCGTTCTCCGACCCTGTTCAGAACGAGGTAATCGCACCCCTTGCGCTTGGCCTTCTCGCGCGCGTTACGCTCGGCATTCTCCGTCTCCAGCGCGAAACCGACGACGATCTGATCCGTCCTCTTCTTTCCGCTCACCGCGGCGAGTATATCGACTGTGGGATGAAGCTCGATCGACAGCGTCCCGTCGCCCCGTTTCACCTTGCCCGGGGCCGCACGCACCGGCGTGTAATCGGCCACCGCGGCGGCCATAATGAGAATATCGCAGCGGGGAAAGAATTGCATCACGGTACGTTTCATCTCCCCGGCGGTTTTGACGCGCTGAACCGTATCGGCCGATGGGACGGGAACATCAACGGGTCCGTGAATAATCGTTACCCGCGCCCCCAGCTCAGCGGCCCGCGCTGCGAGCGCAAAGCCCATCCGCCCTGACGAGCGGTTCGATATGAAGCGGACCGGGTCGATATCCTCCTCGGTCCTTCCGGCCGTCACGAGCACACGCACGCCGTCGAGCGCTCGTGGGGCAGACGCGTGCTCCAGCGCCGCAACGATCTCTCCCGGTTCTGCCATCCGCCCCGACCCCGTCTCACCGCAGGCGAGTTCCCCCGCGCCGGGTTCTATGAACCGGTGCCCGTCCCGGCGCAATGTCTCTCTGTTCCGCATGACCGTGGGGCTCAGCCACATCGCCTCGTTCATGGACGGTGCGAAGAAAACGGGGCACCGCGCCGCGACGAGCACCGTGCCGGCGAGATCGCCGGCAATGCCTACGGCGGCCTTCGCGAGAAAGTCGGCCGTGGCGGGAGCCACAACGATCAGGTCCGCCCACCGCGCGAGATCGATATGCTCGACGCCGGGCGTGCTCCTCGGGGTGAATAGTTCGCGGTGAACCGGATTTTCCGAGAGTACCTCGAATGTCAGTGGCGTGATGAATGCGGCGGCTGCATCGGTCATTACCACCCGCACCGCCGCCCCGCCCCGTTTCAGCAGGCGAACGAGGTAGGCAGATTTGTAAGCGGCAATTCCTCCCGTCACGATCAGAAGAATGTTCGTATCGTGCAATCCCCCCGTGTTACTTCTGCTCCTCCTTCGGCTCCGCATAGACGTATTTCACTTTCCCTTCAATCAGCCGCCTGATAGCTATCGTGGTGGGCTTTTCCTCGATCTCCTCGCCGGAGAGCTTTATCAGGGCGTTGATCCTTCTCGCCTCCTTGGCGGCGATGCGGATCGCTTCGTACCTGTTCGGCACCCGTTCCAGGATCTTTTCCATCGCTTCATTCTCCATCCTCAACCCTCACGGTAATAGTGCACGTTGAAAACCGAATAACCGCTCAGTACCTGTTCTTGCAGAGAAGCTTGTAACGTTCCGATCCTCTTGTGAACACGCGTAATGCTCAGGAATAAATATTATTAATACAATCTCCGCGTGAAATCAATAGATAATGTCGACGCGCCGGTGAAATATCGCCGTGCGCGGGCCGGCAGGCAGGCGCTCCCGAGAGCGACCGCGCACCCCCACGATACGATGGCGGAGGGCCGCTCAGGCCCTCCGCCATCGAAAGAATGAGTAATTTCATGCTCCGTTTTCAGTTACTCGTCGAACAAGATCTTGATCGCTCCCCAGCTCTCCTCCTTGACCGCGATCGGCTCCGGGCAAATTACCGATGTACGCCCGACGATCGGGAAGGCAAGGTTATCGGGCCAGTACGTCCCCTTGCACTCGCCGGTGTCGGGATGGGGCCCGATGACCAGCCAGTAATTGCATAAGGTTCCCTCTGGTTCTTCCAATGATGTGCAGCACGGCAAGGTGGTGAATCCCTTGATCTTGCAGAGCAGGTTGTAGCCGGGGCTGTAGCCGTCCAGCGGCGGCCAGTACGTGATCGAGTGCCCGATGAACGGGTCTCCCAGATGGATCGAATACTCCGGGGGATAGTCGACACTCGATATACCGTAGGATGCATGTCCCGGATCGGTCGGCGTCAGAAGCTGATACTCGACGGCGGTCACATAGTAGCCCGCATTGTGCAGGTACACATAGACGTCAAAAGCCACGAACGGCGTCGGCCAATCCGCCATACTGCCTGGTACGAGGTCGAAGAAAATCCCCATCGTCGCGATCTCAGCGGTGAGCGCAGTCGGCACGAGGAGCATCACGACGATCAGTAGCACCCTTCTCATAGCACACCTCCTTTTATACCAACGGCATCGAAGAAAGGGTTCGCAGGACCTGCGGGTGATCTCACGGAAGCCCGGCGGTCGACCCGCTGGAATTTCCCTCACCCCCACGTCGACACCACAACACCAGCAATTGTCTCCACGAGGTTCGTGTATCGACAATTACAGACCGTTGACAAGAACTTGGCCAGCTGTATACATGATGCAGTTGCCGCTTAAACAGTACATAACAATACTACCACAAACAGGCGAATATGTAAACCTTAATTTACGAGGTGAAAGTGGAGCCTGCCGGTGGGTT
Organism: Patescibacteria group bacterium; assembly: GCA_035529435.1. Classification (GTDB taxonomy): domain Bacteria; phylum Krumholzibacteriota; class Krumholzibacteriia; order Krumholzibacteriales; family Krumholzibacteriaceae; genus DATKWS01. The sequence continues at coordinate 3,286 of DATKWS010000186.1, read as the reverse complement.
CATCTATTCGTCCCGGGGCCCGTCGATTGTCACGCTGCTGTTGCAGCGCCGCATGGATTCGGCCCGTATGATGTCCAGGACATCGTCCGCACAGGAGGCTATCTCCTCGTTCACGACGAGGTAGTCGTATGCATTGAAGAAACCGAGCTCCCACCGGGCGTTCTTCAGCCTGCGCCGCACGACTGATTCGTCATCGGTGCCGCGGCCGCGAAGCCGCGCCTCGAGCTCCTCGAGACTGGGGGGGAGGAGGAATACGAGCACCGCCCCGGGGCGTTTCTTCTTGACGCTCATCCCGCCCTGAACGTCTATCTCGAGAAGCACCGTGCGGCCCGCGCCGGCCTGCTCCTCGACGTAACGGTTCGGGGTACCGTAGTGATTGCCATGGACGGCGGCCCACTCGAGCAGCTCTCCTGCATCGCGGCGCCGTGCGAATTCGTCTTCCGTCACGAAAAAGTAGTCCTCGCCGTCCCGCTCACCCGCGCGCGGCCCACGCGTGGTCATCGAGACGGAGAGACGGATGTCATCACGGCACTCCAGCACCCGGGCGACGATCGTACTCTTTCCGACACCGGACGGGCCGGAAACAACGACAATGAGCGGCCGCCGTGAAATCGTCATCGAATCCTTGCCCATTTCCTCACTGTCCCATCTCCCGCCACCGTTGAGTGATCGTCTCGACCGCCACGGCGGACAGGATCACGTGATCCGACACGGTCACGATGATCGCGCGTGTCTTTCGCCCCTGTGTCGCATCGACGAGCTTGCCCCGCTGCCGGGCCTCTTCGCGGTACCGGCGCATCGGCGCGGAGTCGGAGTTGATGACGGCGACGACCTTCTCGGACGCCACGACATTCCCGAATCCGATATTGAGGAGCATCCTCTCTCCCTCCGAATGGACCGGCGGACAGCGGTCCCCGGCCGAATCCCAACATCCCGCGACGCGGGCATCACTCGATATTCTGCACCTGTTCCCTGATCTTTTCGACCGTGCTCTTCACGGTGAGACAGTGCGTGATGATTGTGGCGTCCGCCGCCTTGTTTCCCATCGTCGTCGCCTCCCGGTGTATCTCCTGGAGGAGAAATGTCAGTTTCTTGGAGATCTCTCCCCCCTTTTCGAGCAACGTCCTGAACTGGGAGAGGTGGCTCTTCATCCGGACCAGCTCCTCGGAGAAATCGGTCCGCTCGGCAAGGATCGCGGCTTCGGCGGCCCATCGCCCGTCGTCGACCACCGCCCCCTCGAGGAGTTGCTGTATCCGTTTTTTCGAGCGCGCGAGCGTTTTCTTCAGCGCAAGCGGCGCCCGCTTCTCGATCTTCTCCGCGACCCCCTCGATGACGGTCAATCTGTTTCCGATGTCGCGCGCCAGCTCGTCACCCTCAATCGCACGCATCCCGCCGCACTTTCCGAGCGCTTCCAGCAGCGCCGCACGCACGGCGACCCACAGGCGCGACTCCGGCACGGCGTTACCTTCGGTTGTAAGGATGTCCGGAATCGAGATGAACGAATTGATGTCGATCGTCCCGGGTATCCCCTCGCGCGCGGCCACCTCCGAGAGCCCACGGTACATCCTCGCGATAAGATCGCGGTTGATACCGACGCTGGCCGATTCGAGGAATCGATCGAGTGAGACGGTAACGTACACGTGCCCGCGCCGAATCTTCTTTCGAACGATGCGCTCGATCTCTATCTCGTAGCTGTTGATGGTGCGGGGTAGACGTATCGAACAGTCGAGATACCGGTGGTTCACCGTGCGAACCTCGACGGTGACCGCCCCGCCGGCGACCTGCGCCTTACCCTTGCCGAATCCCGTCATGCTTTGTATCATCACGCCTCTCCGTTGAATCCCTGTATACCACTCGATACTGTGGAAACGTGGTCAACCTTATATTCACGCGGCCGCATTGTCAAAATGATAAAGCGGGACGGGCAAAAAAAAGAGGCTGAATAAAACGGCAGGACATTCGGCGCGCCGGATTCCCGGATGGCGCTCGAATCCGCGCCGTAACGCCTTCGGCCAAAACGGAGGGGCCTCCCCGAGCGGGAAGGCCCCGTATCGTCGCACACGCCTGCGTAACGTGCGCACGCTATTCGATCATGCTCTTGATGGCTCCCCAGCTGGCATCCTTTGTCGCGGTGCCCATACATTCGGGGTCGGGCGGCGCGGCGTTGAGGTACAGGTTCGTATACACGGTGCACGGCTCCATCGGGTAGCCCGGCTCGCAGTTCGCGAACGAGTACACACCCGTATCCGGATGCGGGCATATCTGCATCATCGTCTTGCTCGGATCGGTTACCCAGTATGCACGGTGAGCGATCCAGTGCCATTCGTGCTGGCAGGCGACGTAGCAGACACTGAGACCGATGTCCAGGTCACCGAGCATTACCGAGATCAGGGGGATGTTCCAGGTAACCGTGCTCGGGATGACATTGGTCGGACCACAGATCATGAACTCGGCACAGATCTGCCCGAGGGGACCGGGTTTGCACCAGATCCACATCTCGATGGGATAAAAGCCGACGCCGGTAGCGCACCAGTACATGTGGTCGGCATCGGCGAACAGGCCTATATACCCATAGAATCCGTCGGGGGGACAGCCCGGATCTTCTGGATATTCACAGGTAAACGCGGAGCCCCAGCCGATGACCAGCATCACGGCGATTGCGGCTAATGCGACTTTCTTCAATGTAATTCCTCCTGTAAGTGTCAGGAAAAAGTGGCGGATTTAGTATCTTTTCTCTCCGGCGATCACCTCCTTCCACGCCACAACCCGCACGGCCATCACCTTGCAAACGCTGACCACGCAACAGGGACGCGACATGCCTGCCCGCGACTTTCCGGCGCGTTCGCACATTCAACCACCCCGGCCATACGGGGCGTCCCTTCGATTTTCACATGATGCTAAATACCCCTTTATGCAGGAACAAGCATAGCATAGTTCGATAGATCTTGTAAAGGATAATTGTCGCGCTCCGCGCTCCGGGCGCCGCCGCGTGCCCCGTAAACAGAGAAACGGCCTTCCGAGGGGAAGGCCGTTTCCACTTCTATCATTATCGAGAGGAAGATCGCTATTCGATCATGCTCTTGATGGCGCCCCAGCTGGCATCCTGTGTCGCGGTGCCCAGGCATTCGGGATCGGGCGGCGCGGCGTTGAGGTACATGTTCGTCAGTACGGTGCACGGCTCCATCGGGTAGCCCGGCTCGCAGTTCGCGAACGAATACTCACCCGTATCCGGATGCGGGCATATCTGCAGCATCGTCTTGCTCGGATCGGTTACCCAGTATGCACG
>DATKWS010000185.1:0-2674 GCA_035529435.1 Patescibacteria group bacterium | reverse complement strand
GGCGAGATAGATGCCGGTCTCCTCCTTGCAGCCCATTCTACCCTTGAAGTTCCGGTTCGCGGTGGATATGCACGTTTCGCCCGGCGCGAGAACGCCACCGTAGGCGCCGAGGCACGGTCCGCACGCGGGGACGGCGATCTGGGCGCCCGCATCGAGCAATCTCTTCGCGATCCCCGTGTCGTAGGCCTGATCGAGAACCTTGCGCGACGCAGGATAGACGAGCAGCCGCACTCCCGGGGCTATTTGTTTTCCCGCGAGAACGGCCGCAGCCTGTTCGAGATCCTCGAGGCGCCCGTTCGTGCAGGTGCCGAGAAGGGCGACATCGATCTTCACATCACCGATCTCGGAAACCGGCACAACGTTGTCGACCTTGTGGGGCCGGGCGACCTGTGGCGTGATCTCGGAGCAGTCGAAGGTCAGCGTTGTCTCGTAATCGGCGTCCGGATCGGGATGCACCGCCTCGTACGGTTCATCGGTCAGATCGTCGAGCCACCGCTCGGTGACATCGTCGTACGGAACCATGCCGGCCTTCGCTCCCATTTCGGCTGCCATGTTGCAGAGGGTCATGCGACCGCCGACGCCCATTTCCCGCACGGCCGGTCCGTGGAACTCCACCGCCTTGTACGTCGCGCCCTCGGCGGTCAGCTGCCCGATCAGAAACAGAATGATGTCCTTCGGCACCACGTCATCCCTCGGCTTCCCTTCGAGCACGATCTTGATCGTCGGCGGTACGCGCAGCCATGTCTCCCCCAGCGCCCAGACACTCGCCGTCTCGGTTCTCCCGATCGGGATGCCGGCCGCGCCGAGCGCGCCGTGCGTCGTGGTGTGAGAGTCGGATCCGAATACAACGACCCCCGGCAGGACATGGCCGTACTCGGGAAGCACCTGGTGGCAGATCCCGACACCGCAGTCGTAGAAGTGCCTGATACCCTGTCTCGCGACGAATTCGCGGATCGACTTGTGGTTGTTCGCCTTGCCCGAATCGGGCGGCGGAACCGCATGGTCGAGCGCGATGAAGACGCGTTCCGGATCCCAGACCTTCTTTCCCCCCATCTTCTCGAATATCTTCAGGATCGCCGCCGAGTTGTCATGCGAGAGTATCCGGTGGGGCTTTGCGAACACGATTTCGCCCACCGCGACCTCGTCGCTGCCCGAAGCGCGGGCGAGTATCTTCTCGATCATCGTCTTGCCCATTTCAATCACGCTCCCCGGAGTAGGCGAAGAGGCCCCCGGCCCGGCATATATCGAGCTGTACCGATGTCGGCGGCGGTGCCGTGATCACGTTCCCGTTCGCACGGGTGATTGTTCCGTTTTCGAAGTCTATGGTGAGTTTCTCTCCCTCCTCGATGCCGGCCGCACCGAGCTCCGGAACCTCGAGGAAGGGAAATCCGGAGTTGATGATATTGCGCTTGTAGATGGCGCCGGTCGACTCGGTCAGCACGATCGAGACACCGAGCGAGAGAAAGCAATCAACCGCCTGCTGGCGGGATGAGCCGCATCCGAAGTTCGAACCTGCAATGATGATGTCCCCCGGTTCGACGCTCCGAGCGAACGTCTCGTAACCGGCGAGCGTCTCGAACGTGTGCGCGCCCATCTTCTCGATCTCGGTGATCGAGAGGTACTTGTTGTGGAAGATCATGTCGGTGTCGATATCGTTCATCAACGCGCCTTTTGGGGTCGTGATGAGGCGCGCCCTTCCCTCGACGGTCTTGGGATACGGCTTCTTCTCTTCGACGCCACGGTCCGCCTTCGATTTCGGCTCTCCGATCCGGGTCCCGGCGCCCGGCTCGAACCGCCACGAGATGAGGGTGATATCCGGCGCATTCGCGTACCTCTCGTCCGGGAGAAAATCGATGAGCTTCCCGGCGATATCCTGCGGGGAGGTGATCTCCCCGGTCACGACGGACGCGGCCAGCACGGCGGGACTCACGAGATAGGTGTCCCCCTTTCCCTGCTTGCCGGCGAAGTTCCTGTTCGATGTGCTCAGCTGAACCTCGCCGGTACCGACCATGCCGATCTGCCCCGAAGCGCAACCGCTGCACCCCGGATTGCTCACCAGGGCGCCGGCCTCGGCAAAGATGCCGAGTATACCCTCGTGCAACATGCGCTCGTAGACCTCCTGCGTCGCCGGGACGACCTTGAGGCTCACTCCCTCGCGGACGCGCCGCCCCCTGAGTATCGATGCGGCGTGCACCATGTCCTCGAACCGGCCGTTCGTACACGATCCGAGAAACGCCGTGTCGATCCTCGTTCCGGCGATCCCCGCGATCGGTTTCACGTTCGAGGGGCTCGACGGACAGGCCGCCATCGGTTCGACCGCACCGAGGTCGATCGTGAGCGATTCGGTATATCGCGCATCCGGATCGGCAGCGACCGGTTTGATCGAATCGTCTCCGGACCGCTCGTGGATGAATCGAAGCGTCGTCTCGTCGACGGGGAGAAAAGCGGCGATCGCTCCCATCTCGGTCGCCATGCTCGCGACGGTGATCTTGCCTGAAAGGCTGAGCGCCTCCGCTCCCGCTCCGGTGAATTCGATCGCCTTGCCCAGCGCGCCGGCGGAGCCGAGATGCCGTATAACGGCGAGTGTCACATCCTTCGCCGTCACGGGATAGGTGAATTCTCCCTCGAGCACGACCCGCATCGTGGCCGGCACCTCAAACCAGTTCCGCCCCGA
>DATKWS010000184.1:0-11178 GCA_035529435.1 Patescibacteria group bacterium | reverse complement strand
TTCTATGCCGGCGGTGAGTATTTTGAGATACCGGTCGCGCCCATCGACCGGACACTTGCGTACCTCGCCTCCAACAATGTGAAGTACCTTGTACTTCACGGCGCGACGATCCGGATGATGAGACCCCAGCTGCTTCCGATGATATACGATCCGATGTTCGTTCGCAGTGAACTGCGTTACAGCTCCGTGTTCACGGGACGGGAGGCGGTCATATTCGAGAAGCGGCTGGATTCCGATCCGTTGACGCGAACGCGGCTCACGCCGCCGAGCGAGGAAATACTCTACAGTCCGCGCTGGTCGCCGGATGGAACCATGATCGCGGTCAGGACGGTCTCCTCCACCGGCGAAGGCGCCATACGAATCGTCTCCATCCGCGACGGGCAGACGGAGCGCACCATCGGTGTAACGGGTCTCGATGATCCCATAACATGGGCGCCCGACTCGAAACGGATCGCCTTTGCCGGAAGCGGCGCCGACGGCCTGAACATGGATATCTACGTGTTCCATTTGAACGGCGCGCTCGAGCGGATCACGACGCACGCGGCACTCGATATATCGCCGTGCTGGGCCGCGGACGGATCGGAGATCATCTTCAGTTCGAACCGGTCCGGAAGACAAGAAATCTGGTCGATCGACATGGAGAAGGAAAAACCGGAACTGATCACCAGTGACTGGGTAGGCAGTTTCCCCGTTCTCTCGCCCGACGGGAGATGGATCGCGTCGATTCGCGAGGGGGAAGGGCTGTACCTTCTCGACCGCGAAAGGGGGATCAGCACGCGTGTGGAAGCGCCCCGGAGGGTGAATTTTGCCCCCGCATGGAGCGGCGACGGCGCATTCATCGCGGTAACCGGCGGCGACTGGGGAAAGATGGATGTATACCTCGTCACCGCGGACGGGCAAAACGCCGTTCTTCTTACGAAAACCACGCAACGAGAGGGACAGCCGTGCTGGGCTCCCGGCGACGCGTCTCTTGCGACCGTCACCATGCGGGACACGCAAATGGAACTCTGCATACTCTCGGGCATCGAGCCGTACAAGGATCGGCTGAGGGCCCTCTCCGGGAGTACAATGCAGGGACCTCACAGTCCCGATCAACAGGTTTCCGGCCGGGCGGCACGACGATCCGATTGACGCCGGCATGAAAGTGCTGTAGCATGGTCGAAGCACTCCACATGAACTTGGACTCCGCCTTTCGGCGGGGACGGGTGGATATGCTGTCATGATCCTGTAGCACAAATTATATGAACCGATCACGAGAATCCACATCGAGCAGCCTGTTCCCCCTCTACCTCCTTCTCCTCACCCTTGCACTCTACTGGCCTGCGCTGCGTGTTTTCTTCAGCTTGGACGATCTCCAGTTCCTTTTGAAGGCGGCCGGCTTCGACGAGGAACCGTTCGGGTTCAGGCGTCTCATTTCCGTGCGCCTCTTCTTCACCGCCGCATGGCGTCTCTTCGACGGCCATCCATGGCCCTATCATCTCGTAGCAATTCTTCTACACGCCGCGAACGGCTGGATGGTGTTCATCCTGGCGCGGCGGCTCGGCATCCGGGAAATGGGCGCCTGCGCGGCGTCTGTGCTGTTCATAGCGGCACCGGTTGCATTCATGCCGCTCCACTGGATCAGCGGCATGCAGGAAGTCTCCATGACATTCTTCGCGCTGCTCGCCGCCTTCTTTTACCTCGGCGGGGGGTACGCCTCAATGACCGCTTCGCTGGCGGCCGTATCCCTCTCCCTCCTCTGCAAGGAATCATCCTTCCTTCTTGTTCCGGCGCTCGCCGTGATACTGCCCGCCCCCCGCAAGCGCAGGGCGCTGCTGGGAGCCGGAGCGGCACTGATCGCTCTGGTGGTACTGTTGGCCGTCGGCAGCCTGAAACCGCGTCCGGCGGGCCATCCGTACGAGACCGCCTTCGGGATGAATGTACTGTACAATCTGCTCACCTACTCTGGGTGGCTTGCCCGGATCTGGGACTACTGTCCCGATAGAGTTCCCGAATACCAGACCGGCCTGGCGCCGTGGGGATTGATCCTGCCGGTCCTGTTCGGCGTTGCATCCGTGCGTTTTCCCGGGATCAGGCGTCCGCTCGCGCGCGCGTCCCTCCTGTGCGTCGTCCTGCTCCTGCCGGTGCTGCCACTCGTCAGGCACAGCTATTTCTACTATCTCTACCTGCCGCTCATTCCGTTGTGGCTGCTGGCAGGTGCATTACTGGGAAAACTCCCGCTCCGCGGGGTGGCCGCAGCCATACTCGTCGCGTTCATCTTCTATTCCGCCACGCAGGGGGTACGCCATCGCAGGGCCGAACTCACGGACGGGGTACTGGAGGATCCGATCCTTCGCTACGCCGCGACGGCGGGAAATGCCGTTGCCGGTTTCCGCGCTGAGAACGGTGTCATGCAGGGAGACCTGTACATCATGACCTCCGTCATACGGGAGAAGGTCGATCTCACCACGGGCCTGCGCGGAAGCGCGGGAAAGGGACGCACAACGTTTCTCATGGTGGAACGGGCGCTTATCGATGGGCAGGCCCTGAAACTGTTCTTCCCGTTCGTGGAGACGGTTGACTTCCAGGACGCCACAGGAGAAACACAGGGGTGGCAAAACAAACACCTGTACTGGACATACGGTCCCGGCAAGATGGTATACCTGGGGTACGGAGAGGAAGGTCTCATCAAGCTCGTCAATTATTGTATGTCGGCCGGGGAGTATGAGCGGGCCGGACACGAAGTGCGCGCTATGCTGGGGGCCCACCCGGATCGTCCGGACCTGTATCTCATCCTCGGTGAAATAGCGGTACGCCGGGGGGATTCGGCGATGCTCGGGGACGTGATCGAGAAACTCGAACAACTGTCGTACGCTGAAAATCCTCCCGGGACGGCCTCCAGGGCGTTGAACATGCTGAAACGAATGGCTTCCCCGTCCACGGACAACCGGTAAGGACGTCTCCATGGAGCAGGTGACGGATCGCGACTTTCTATGCATCGGCCACAGGGGCGCAATGGGTCATGCCCCCGAAAATACACTCGCCTCGGTCCGAAAAGCACTAGAGCTCGGCGTCCATGGCGTCGAAGTGGATGTATACCACGTGGACGGCCGGCTCGTCGTGTTCCATGATGATCGCCTCGAGCGCACGACCAACGGCGCCGGATCCATTCACGGGCAGACATTCGAGTATCTGCGATCGCTCGACGCGGGAAACGGCGAGCGGATCCCAACCCTTGCCGAGGTACTCGACACGATAGATCGCAAGGTCTGCGTGAATGTCGAACTCAAAGGACCGAGTACCGCCCGACCCGTCGTCGAGTGTATCGACGCCTTTCGGGATCGCGGGTGGCGGGATGATCTATTCCTCGTGTCATCATTCGATCACCGAGAACTCGCCGAAGTGCGCCGCGTCGATCCACTGATTAAAATCGGCGTATTGCTCACCGGTCCGCCGGTGGATGACACAGCCATCGAATCGGCGATCGGTGCCTATTCCGTTCACCCTTCAGCGGCGTTCGTCGACCGCCGGTTCGTTGATGATGCCCATGCGCATGGACTGCGTGTCTTTGTCTTTACCGTCGATCATCCGGACGAAATCGTGAGGGTGCACCGACTCGGCGCGGATGGCATTTTCACAAATTACCCCGAACGGGTGTTGCGGCGGTTTCCCTCCGGAGATGGCACACCAGGCTGGCGGTAATCCCTCCGCACGCGGGGAGCGCCGGCGCGCCCTCCCATGAGCCGGCCTTGAGACGAATTTATAATATATTACAAAACAAATACTTATACGACTATGCTTGGGTACTACATTAAGCATAGATCCCCGGCCTATTTTTGCTGTGAAAGATTATCGGATTTCTGTTATCATTCTTTCCTTGCGTAAATATACGATACAGGAACGGAGGTTACTCATGTCAAAAATGGTACTCGACAAACTGCAGATCAAGGATGTCAATCCAGGCGCATGCTGGGGGCCAAAGGGATGGGTCAAGGAAAAGGGCGCCAAGACGATCACCTCCTACAATCCCGCAACCGGCGAAGCGATCGCCGGGGTCATCCAGGCGAGCGAAAAATCGTACGAGACGGTAGTCACGAAGGCCGACGAAGCATTCAGGAACTGGCGGATGACACCCGCTCCGAAGCGCGGTGAAATCGTGCGCGATCTCGGGTCGGCCCTGCGTGAGCTCAAGGAGCCGCTCGGGGATCTCGTCACACTCGAGATGGGAAAGATCCGCGCCGAGGGACACGGCGAGGTTCAGGAGATGATCGATATCTGCGATTTCGCTGTCGGCCTGTCCCGGCAGCTCTATGGTCTCACGATGCATTCCGAGCGTCCCGCACATCGGATGTACGAGCAGTGGCACCCGATGGGGCCGATCGGCGTGATCTCGGCATTCAATTTCCCCGTTGCCGTCTGGGCGTGGAACGCCGCCATCGCTGCCGTGTGCGGCGACACCGTCGTCTGGAAACCGTCGTCGACGACACCGCTGACCGGCGTCGCCGTCCAGCATATCTGCAACAGCGTGATGGCCGACCACGGCATCGAGGGGATCTTCACCTTCGTTGTGGGCCCGGGGAGCACCGTCGGTGAGATGCTGATCAACGATCCCCGCCTGCCGCTCGTCTCGTTCACCGGTTCGACCGCAATGGGACGCCGCGTCTCCGAAGCGGTGGCCAAGCGTTTCGGAAAAACGATCCTCGAGCTTGGCGGCAATAACGCCATCATCGTCACGCCTCACGCCGACCTCGAGATGGTCGTACCGGCGATCGTTTTCGGCGCCGTCGGCACGTCGGGACAGCGCTGCACATCGACGCGGCGCATAATCGCGCACAAGTCGATCGCCGGCAAGCTCATGAAAAGCCTGATCAACGCCTACAAGCAGGTCAGGATCGGGGATCCGATAAATGAAAATACCCTCATGGGACCGGTTATCAACAAACCGACCGTCGATCTGATGTTCGACGCCATCGAGAAGGCCAAAAAGGACGGCGGCGAGGTGATCTACGGTGCGCGCAAGCTCCCCGAGCTGGGCGAGCTCTTCGCCGAGCCGACGATCATCAGGATGCCCGAGCAGACCGATATCATCCGCAACGAGACATTCGCGCCGATACTCTACATCCTCGAGTACGATACGATCGAGGAGGCGATCCGGATACACAACGACGTACCGCAGGGGCTGTCGAGCGCCATCTTTACAACGAATGTGCTCGAGGCCGAGCAGTTCCTCTCGCAGGCCGGCTCAGACTGCGGCATCGCGAATGTCAATATCGGAACGTCCGGCGCCGAGATCGGCGGCGCGTTCGGCGGCGAGAAGGAAACGGGCGGCGGCCGCGAGTCCGGCTCCGATGCCTGGAAAGGGTACATGCGCCGCCAGACCAACACGATCAACTGGAGCACGGAGCTGCCACTGGCCCAGGGAATCAAATTCGATATCTGACGGTACTCAACGTCCGGTACCAACGCCCCCTTGCGGCCGTCGCCGGATGGGGCGTTTTTTTCAGCGCACCGCCCCCGTGCTCCGTTCACCCGGTAGAACCTCTCGCTGATCCTCCCCCGTTCCCCGGCCGGTATGCCCGGACCATTGTCGATCGTGTCGATCGTTGCCTCCGCTCCATCGGCCGCCGGAATGACATCTTTATCCAAATTGACAACACACCGAAATTAAGTTAAAATTATTGTGCGATAATAACTTATTCAAAGGAGCAGGCTCATGAAATATATTCCGCGAATGGTTGCACTTCTCGTTGTGCTTTCTATAATTGCTTCAGCACCAATCGGCCTTGGCGGTGGGGTCGCCGCCGAGGCTCCTCTGCCGGAAAAAACCGTTGATGGTATTCAAGTCGACGGTGCCATCTCCAACTGGCAGCGGGTGAACGTCAAGGCGCTCGATCCGGTCTTCGACGGTTCGACCGGTCGATCGGCCCGCGGCGACCTCATGGGATTCTTCTTCGACCAGGGTGTCGATCGGCTGTCGCTGCGCATCAACATCTACCGTCCACCCGGAATCCCGATGGAGGCGCCGGTTCTCGACGCGGGGATTCGGGCGTTCATCCTCCTCGATTACACGGATGGCGGAACGAGATCGCTTCCCGGCAACGTTCCCGGAAACGCTCCGCATGCATGGGACGAAGCGATCGAGCTGTACCAGGACACCGGGCGACCCGCGGCTCGCATCTTCAACGGCATGGCCAGCCCCCTCGGCATGGATCGCGTTGAACGGGTGATCGAATCCCACGAATGGGCGAGTCTCGAGGCGAGCGTCCGTCCATCCGACGGCTACCGTCAGGCGGTTACCAAGGCAACGGGCGCACCACCCGAGCGGTACGAATCGGTTTCACCGCTCGCGGCGCGCGACGAGAGCACTCCGGTACATTTCTATGTCTACACCGTCGCCGACGGCGTACTACTGGACGAGATCATTGCAACCAACGAGTCGCTGAGCAACTCGCACAACGTCGCCTTCGTGCAACACCTCAACCAAGGTCTTGCGTATACGACCGTCCTGCGGGGCGAGCGGGGGGAGAATGCCTCCTACGACGGGGACATCAACAATCCGGACGACGGCGCCGACGAACTTCTCGCCGCTCATGATTACTACAACCTGCCCATCAACTGGCACATGGGCGGGCTGCTCATTTCGGCGGCCGAGTGGCACGACCCCGGCTTCAACGACTGGCTGGCAACCGGCGTTTCGGCCGGTCGGTACGAAATCCTGACATCGGCACTCGGACAGCACATCATGCCGTTCATCCGCGATGAGCTCAACGGAAAATCGGTTTCCGTCGAGAACAACATGATCCAGACGATTTACGGATTCACGCCGCGTGTCGCCTGGGTGCCGGAGCGGGTCTGGGTCGAGAATCCCGACCTCGACGGGAACGGGATCGACGCCTCCGCCAATGTTATCGACTACATCGGCGACAATTTCACCGACAACGGGGTCTGGGCCGTGATACTCGACGACTACGTTCACTGCGGCTACAGAAATGGACCTGTCGACGACCACCATATCTACACGTACAACAGTCTCAAGATACTCCCCAACGACAACGACTTCGTCGGTCAGGTGAACTGGAACGCCGGCGATGCGTGGAACACGATACTCGCGGGGACCAGTGATGAGATCATCATCTACGCCAACGACGCCGAAGTAGCGGCGGAAGTTTCCCAGGGGGCGGGAAATCCCGACGCGCTCAACAACTACATCTGGCTGCTCCAGCAATGCGCGGGGAGCGCCGGATCGGTCGGCGTGTGGAAATTGACCGACGTTCTCATGGACGCCGGTTTTCTCACGCAGTCACTGACGCTCCAGAACGGGACATACGGGCTCCTCGGTGAATTCTACGGCTACGGCGGCGGCAACAACCAGTGGTACGGCGACTGGGCCGGATATACCGGTGATTCGAACCTCGACGGTCACATTTCCAAATGGAACTACGGCACCCAGTGGGACTACACCCTGACCAAGATACTCGGTGTGCCGGCGAACAATATAAGCGAGATGGCATGGTACGTTCTGATGACCAACCTTCACGAAACGGGCTGGCACGACGGTGGCGAGATATCCGGATGGCAGCACCACTACAGCAACCATATCCGCTCGGGTAACGCCCACGCCGAGGCGGCACGCTGGGCCGGCGGCCTGTACGTGAATCCGACGGGCGCTTACACGAGCGACTTCGACGACGACGGCGTCGATGAGCTCGTTCTGTACAACGACCGGATCCTCGCCGTCTTCGATGGGATCGGCGGCAAACTCCAGTGGCTGTTCTGCAAGGGTGCCGATTACAACTACAGCGTCGTATCGAACGACAACGCCTACTGGCCGGATACCGACGGCGATTACAACGAGACCAATCATGTCGCGACCCTCTCCGATGTAAGTGTAGCGGGGATCGACCGCGAGCATGATTTCTACAGCTTCAACGTAACCGACGCTGCCGGTGATACGGTCGGGGCCGAGGTCATCCACCCGAACATCACAAAGACGGTCACCCTCGTCGCCGGCGATCCCTATCTCCGCGTCCGGTACCGGGCGGCGGGAGAGCGCGTCTACGTCAAGAACGGATTCACACCGGACAATCTCGATCTCACCTGGTCCGGGAACTCGCTGGACCGGATCTGGGATCCCGACGGGGGAGGATATTTCGGTCAGAAGAACACCAACACCGACGCGACGGCTGCGATCGTCGCCGGTACGGCGGGAGCCGTCCACAATATGCAGTTCAGCGCGACGCTTCTCGAGGGGGACGAATTCTACGGTGACTCCCCGTTCGAGGTTTATGTATACGGCGGGTACACGAGCGATTTTGATATGGACGGTCATATCCCCGAGCTGAAGGCGCTGCGGGACCTGCTCACCGACGAAATGGCCCCGCTCCCGATCAGCGGCATACACTACTCGTCGACCGACCATCTCGTGATCTACTTCGACGAGGCCGTCGACGCTTCGACCGTTGTCGTCACCGGTTTCTCGTTCGACGACGACGACGACGGTGTGGCCGAAGTAATCCTTACCGTGTCCGATGTACTGACGACGACCGGAACGAGCAAACGCCTCGACTTCGATCTCGGCGAACCGTCGGCGGACGCGCTCGAAGCGCTCACCGGCAACATCGAACTGATGCTTGTCGCCAATTCGGTTCAGGACGCGGTGGGCAACGGCAACGAGACGGTGACCAACGCGGATGATGTACCGGTGACGATCGCGCCCGTGACAAAGATACAGATCGACGGATGGGTGGCCGAGGGCGACTGGACCGATCCGCAGCTCACCTGCGAGGATTACTGGGATTCCGGTTGGAACGGAACGGCGCCGGGTGACACCAGCGAAATCAACGTGCTATTCGCCGATTGGGACTCCACCTACCTCTACATCGGCATCCGCGGCTTTGTCGGCGGGAACTCCTGGATTCTGTATCTCGACACCGACGTGGACGGTCCATTCGGTTACACCGACCTCACCGCGATCGATTCATGGGAGCGCGGCGCCACCTTCTCGGCTGCCGGATTCAAACCCGATTACCAGTACGGCGCCTACCAGCACCAGGGTCCGTACGATTCCCACAGCATGTGGCGGCTCCTCGCCCCCACGACGAGCGAGGATATCAGTTCACAGGTCTTCATGGCCTTCGACCCGCAACACACGTATGGATACGAGGGCGGCAGCGAGCTTGCAATCCCGTGGGATGCTCTGTACGGCCTGGGCCCGGGGATCGTACCGCCCGGCGCGACGATCGGAATCGTTGCGTCGATCTGTTGGGATCCGGAGCCGGACAGCGAGCTGGGAGGAGATTCCGCGCCGAGCAACGTCACGGCTATCCTGCCCGAGATCGATAACTTCTGCCAGGTGCAGGTCGACGCCGATATGGACGGCAGGCCCGACATGGAAATCACTCCGGTACCCGAGAATGCACTATCCGCCGAGACACTCGTATACAGCGCGTATCCCAATCCGTTCCAGTCGCAGTCACGCGTGCCCGTGCTGCTCGCCGCGCCGTCAGGCAGAATCGTCAATCACGCGGTCAGCGCCAACGTCTATGACGTTACGGGCCGCAAGGTGCGTACGATATACAAGGGAACCCTGCCTTCGGGCAGGCACCTCCTCGACTGGGACGGCAGAACCGATTCGGGACGTTCCGCAGCGGCGGGTATCTACTTCATGCGGATAACGGTCAACGGGAAAGGGATCGGCACCGTAAAAATCATACGAATGCCGTGAGTGTGCACGGGGAGGCATCGCCGGCGCCCCCCGGAGCGCGTCTATTCGAGAACATAAAACGTTGAACGTTGCCGGGCCAAAGCCAACGTTCGCCGGTCCCGGACCGATACGAGCAGTTCGTACGCACTTTCCCTCAGTTCACCGGTATCGATCGTGAGCCGCAGCGGTTGCATCGACCCGAAACCGCTCGTTTCGAACGAGGAACTGATCTCGGTATCCACGTCAAGCAGAACCGGGCCCCATCGCCGCTTATCGAGGGGTGTAACGGTATATTCGACCGAGTAGAAGGCGAGCCCATCCTGATCGGTATCGAGTCCGTACACCTCGAAGTAGAAGATAACGGGGCGGGGCTTCCTGTAAACGTGGGTCGGATGAGGCACGACTTCCAGACGCCCCTTGACGAATCTGTTATTTTCCTCCGTTTCCCTGATCCGTCCGGCGAACTGAATATCGCTGACCGCGGGGTATTGGTCGAGGGCGGAAAGCTGGATACTTTTTCGATACGACGAACTCCTCCCGGTGCTTCTGTCTATGACTTCCATCCCGAACCGGTAATACCCCGGCCGCAAGGTCACGCATATTTGCGCGGGTATGAGATCGGAATACGGGCGTTGCCGCAATTCGGGCGTGAAGGCCGTGATGCAATCCGAGGCGAATTCAACGCTGTCCATGCGTGCATTCCTCACGAGCACGCGGATCTCGATCTCGGACTGTTCCTCGCCGTTCCCGTATTCGAGCTCGAGCTCTTCACCCGGGATCTCGAAACTGATCTCAGTCTTCAGCATTCCCGGCCCGCCCCTGAATGTCGTGACATCGACGAATGCCGGGAGTCTCTCTTTTCTGATATCCGCCTCGTGGCAGTACTCGATAATTTCAGCGATTTCTTCCTTCGGAGTCTTCAGATCGGGCATGATCATCGGTATCATTTCGTACGGATATATCGAGAAATTATACGCGGCGAAAGGATCCGTCATGGCTCGTAAAATGCTGTGTATGCTGTATGGAATCTCCTCGTCGTAGAAGTACTCGCCGTTGTGCGTGATATCGGCGAACGAGATGAGCATGTCGAATGTCCCATAGTACCATTGCTCCCGCGGCGGCGCCGCGCCGCGCTCCGATACATCCGGATCGAGGATCGTCCTTGAATCAGGGTCTCCGAACCGTATGAATATCTCCCCCCGCCGGTCCCAACCCGGATCACGCCCCATGGCGAAGTGTTGCCGTGCCGTCGCGACGCGCATCTCGTGCTCAATCCGCCGCTCGTTCTCCGGCGTCGTCGGCGTCGGGTCGAGGTAGAGCCAGAACCGTTCGATCCACTCTTCGCGCTCCCGGCGCGTTGGGAAGGTAAGGTACTGTTTCCACTGAAAGCAGTTCATCAGGTACTGGAGTCCGAGGATATACGAACGCTCGTCCTGATCGAGCCTGTCGAAGCGGGCGTCATCGTCGAAACCGTCCTTCCGAGAACCGGGCGGTGC
>DATKWS010000183.1:0-9985 GCA_035529435.1 Patescibacteria group bacterium | reverse complement strand
ATGTTAATTATATTTTACATTTCGGTCAATAGGCGTTGACGATCCGCAGGGGGGGCCGTGGGGGTTGTATAGGTGTAATTACCTATTACGTAAGCAATTACAACTATTTCGCGGGTTGCATTCATATTTTAAAATCATTCTCGAGCAGGCGCAACTGATATTTTACGCATTTTTGGCATTGATTCCGGTGTCTATAATTGTTGTCGGTGACCGCAATGCGGGATCAATCGAAGCACCCGATGCCGCGGGCGATGACGATCCGCTGGATCTCGCTGGTCCCCTCGCCGATGTCGAGGAGCTTCTGATCCCGGAAGAAGCGCTCCACCTGGTATTCGCGCATGAGGCCGTAGCCGCCGTGGATCTGCACCGCTTCGTTCACGACGCGCCGCATCGTCTCCGAGCAGTAGAGCTTCGACATCGCCGCCTCGACGGTGAAGGGGCGCCCCTCGTCGCAGAGCCAGCATGCCTTGTAGAGGAGATTGCGGGCGGCCTCGATCTGCACCGCCATGTCGGCGAGCTTGAAGGCGTTGGCCTGGAAGGTCGCTATCGCCCTGCCGAACTGTTTGCGCTCCATGCCGTAACGGAGGGCCAGCTCGTATGCCCCCTGGGCTCCCCCGAGCCCCATCGCCGCGATCGCGAGGCGGCCGCGGTCGAGTGTGGCGAGCATCTGCTTGAATCCCGTCCCGCGCTTGCCGAGCAGGTTCGCTTCCGGCACGCGGACGTCCTCGAAGTAGAGTTCCCCCGTGTTGGAAGAGCGCCACATCAGCTTGCCGTGCATCACCTTGGCCGTGACGCCGGGGGTGTCGTTGGGGACGAGGATGCAGCTCAGCTCGGGCTTGCCGTCCTCGCGGCTCCCCGTCCGCGCCTGGACGATGATCACCCTCGAAATCTCGGACGCCGAGTTGGTGATGAAGATCTTACTGCCGTTTATGAGCCATTCGCCGTTTTTCAGGTCCGCCGTGGTCTGGGTCGCCCCCGCGTCGCTCCCCGCGTTGGGCTCGGTGAGGCCGAAGGAGGCCAGCCCCTCGCCCCGGCAGAGCATGGGGAGCCATTTCTTCTTCTGCTCGTTGTTGCCGTAGTAAAAGAGGGGGCCGATGCCGAGGGAGTTGGCCGCGGCGACCGTCGCGGCCGCCGAGCCGTCGACGCGCGCCAGCTCCTCGATGGCGATGATGTAATCGAGGTATCCCATGGCGCTGCCGCCGTATTCCTCCGCCACGTACATCCCGAAGAGGCCCATCTCCGCCATCTTCCCCACGAGTTCGAGGGAGAATTCCTCCTTCTCGTCGAGCTCCTCGGCCAGCGGCTTTATCTCCTTCTCGGCGAAATCGCGTATCGAGTCCCGCAGTATCTGTTGCTCCTCGGTGATGTCGTAATTAAGCATCTACTTCCTTCCTTTACACGGTATTGTTCGGTCGTAAGAGAGGTCGAATTATAAAAATGAATAGCCGCGGGTGTCAAATGAAAAGAGGGGTTGGGTGATGTGCGGGGTGCACTCACAGCGCGTGGGTGTGGTAGGAGCGCAGTGGGGGAGTTTTCGCCGGCGATGCTGTCGCCGGGGACGCTTGGAGGAGCCAGAAATCTATACTCTTGACTGCCTGGATCAGTTTTTGGGTAGGCTTCAGTAACTTTTTATGCTATAATGGTTTATTATACATAAAAGGGGGAGTATAATGAAGAATACGCGTTGGTATGCTTTGCCGTTTATTCTGCTTATTACACTGTCTGTTTGCTCCTCGGCATTTGCATGGTGGTGGCCAAACGGGACTGTTATCAAATCATACTCAGGCCAATGTAACGAAGGCACGCAGGGGATTCCCGACGGTACGGGAGGAGCAATCATAGCGTGGGTGGAGGGTTGCGGGGATGGTATACCTGTTCATACAATTATAATGATCCAGAGGATCGATCCTGATGGCAACACCCTTTGGGATCCAGAGGGAGTGGCTCTGAGCTCCGATACATGCGGTTTGAGTTATCCGCAGCTGGCACCGGACGGTTTCGGCGGTGCGATTGTCGCGTGGATAAACAGCGGGATGTGTGGGGAAGAAGGTGTCTATGCGCAGAGGATTGATATGAACGGGAATATCCTATGGCCAGAGGGTGGAAAAGTAATATGCCCTGAAGAAGAATATTGGGATTGGACATATCGCGAGCTTTATATCTTTTCAGAGGGTGGTGGAGGGGCGATTATAGCCTGGTTGAAAAAGCAAGATTTTGGGGATTGGAATCGAGGCGCAGTGCAGAAGATCGATGCAAACGGTAATATTCAGTGGGCTCCTTTTGGTGTGAATCTCGGGCCTATTGATGATAACTATGGGATCACTACTGATGGTGCAGGTGGTGCGATTCTCGCATTTACGTCTTGGGATAACGATAGTACGAAATTATACGTACAGCGGGTTGATTCCATGGGAAATAAAATGTGGACAAATGCACATCCTGATACCATGGGATATGAGCTCGATCCGATCTATGCGGTATGTCCAAAAATAGTATCGGATGATGCAGGTGGAGCGGTTATAGCGTGGTCTCGAACGTATGAACAGATCAACTATGTTCAGAGGATCAACTCAACCGGAGCTATTCAGTGGACCGCTGGCGGTATTGCTGTTTCCCTCGAATCGAGCAGCCACGGATGTCCGAGAATAATGTCAAACGGTGGAGGAGAGACCATTGTCATGTGGCTTGATTCGCGCGGAGGGGTATACGCTCAAAAAATCAGTGGTGGCGGTATTTACCTCTGGCATCCATATGGATACGAAGTATGTCCTTCACAATATATCTGTAGCATGACGACAGATTGTGCTGGCGGCTCCATCGTCGCATGGCCGGATAATCGCAGTGGCAACTATGACATATATACGCAGCGAGTCGATACAGACGGCAATATCCTATGGACGGAGGATGGCGTCGCCCTCTGCACGCAGGACAGCATGCAGTATTCTCAAGCAGTCATAGCAGATGAAAGCGCTGGCGCGATAGTCGTATGGTCGGATAAACGTAAGAGTAGAATGCAGAGCGAGCTCTATGCACTGAAGGTCGATCAAGACGGCGGTATAACGTATGCCGCTGTTACAGAGACACCATGTGTATATTCTCTTTCGCAGAATTACCCGAATCCCTTCAATCCGACGACGACGATTGCATTCAACCTGCCGCGGGCGGTGTACGTGAAGCTGTGCGTGTACAATGTGAAGGGCGAGCTCGTAGCTACTCTTGTAGATCACAATATGATGGAGGGACGTAAAGAGTTCACCTGGACAGCAAATGATAATAGAGGACGTACAGTTTCCAGCGGCATATATTTCTACCGCCTCGTTGCCGGTGATTTTGTGCAGACCAAGAAAATGGCGCTTTTACGCTGATAATATTGACCTTTTTCCCATAAAGATTGTACAAGCAGGGCGACTGCCGAGCGAATCATGTCTTACCAACAGGTATAGAGCCCCCAGTTTTCTTGGACACCGAATTGGTAGTAGAATGGGAGTAACGCGAGGAGGTAGAGATGTCCAAGGAAATGGAGAAAGAAGGGGCGACGAGGGAGCGTGTGCCTATTGCCGTCGACAGAATCTCGGGTCACCGTGCGATCCGCCGCAGCAGTCCGATGAGGCCGAGCGCGGCATGCACGTGCGGGACATGGGCGCGCGGCCGCAGCGCGATCGTGACCTTCTCGAGATCCGCGGCCCTCACGAGGCGCGTCACCAGCGAGAGGATGCCGTACAGAACGCACCCCGTGACGGTGACGGAGATGATCCGGAGGAGGTGCCCCGCGCCCGGCATCAACCACCCGAGAATCGGGAAGAGGAGCGAGATAAGAACGGCATGGATCAGCCCCCCGATGCCGACCCACTCACGCGAGACGCGGTACATCAGGATCTGGAGGACCAGCGCCAGGACGATAAAGGTCGATAGCGTCGCCATCGCGGCCCCCACGATTCCGTACGGCGGTATCAGTATCCAGTTCCATGCGACATTCCAGACGGCGGCGAAGATGTAGGCGATCGATGCCGCGGTGCCCCTGCCGTACGCGACGAGCGTGGCCCACGCCACGCGGCTGAACACGAGGACGAATCCTATGCACGCGAGCGTGCGGATCACCGGCACGGAAGGCACGAAGCGGGGCAGCACGATCGCGAAGAAGTCGCCGATGAGAACGATGATCATGGCGACGATGGGTACGAGGACGATAAATCCGAGGCGTGCCGTGTTTCTCGCCTGCCGCCGGAATGCGGCCGCGTCCCCCGACTCCCGCGCCACCGTGAGGGACGGCACGAGCGCGATCCCACCCGTCGTGGCGATGGTGCTGAGGCCGGTGATGACGAGCGCAGCCATGGCGTAGAATCCGTACTGCTCGATATCGAGGAGGTTCTGCACCATCAATTTGTCGACAGAGTGGATCATCATCCACCCGAGGTCGGTGAAGAAGAAGAGCCTGCCGAATCCCCAGACCTCGCGCATACCGCGCCCGAGCGGGCCGGTCTCCGCACCGGAGCCGGCGGCGCCACGCGCGAGCGGCCCCGTCCCCCCGCCGAATCCCGCGAGGCCCCGCCGCCCGAGATAGACGGCGAAGAGAATCGTCCCGATCACCTCGGCGGCGACGAGGCCGCCGATGACGAGTGTGACGCTCCGCCTGATGAGGATGAATGCGAGCGGCAGGGCCACCTGGAGGACGCCGTGCCAGAGCGTGATGGCCCCCTGGAGCTTGCCGCGCTGCACGGCGAGGTAGGCCGAGATGTAGAAGGTGTTCATCGCGAGAAACGGGATGATCAGCGCGTAGAGGCGTATCGGGTTCAGCGCGTCGGGACGGTGGGCGATACGCTCGGCGATCTGCGGCGCGAGGACGACGATGAGAATGCTCCACAGCGCGCCGAGCGTCACGGTGAGGGCCGCCGTCGAGCGGAGGATCATTTTAGCGAGATCCTGGCGGCCCTTCTGGCGGTACGCGGGGACGAGCTTCACCACGGCCGTATTGAAACCGATATTGGACAGCAGTTTCAGTATGTTCACGTACGGGACGGGGATGTTCAGGATGCCGTAGAGCGCCGGACCGAGGAGCCTCCCCAGTATTATGCCGCGGACCGGCTTCATCAGGAGGACGAGTATGCGCGAGAAGGAGACGAAGAAGGTATCGGAGATGACCTTTGCGGTCGAGAGATCGACGGGGCCCTTGTTCTGGTCGGTCGTATCCGTCACTTCTTGTACCGGCTGATGAACTCCTCGACCTCGGGGATCCCTCCCTGGTAGATGAGGTACCCGTTATGCGGCTCGCGCTCGGTGATCTCACCGGCGACGGGGGTCAGCATGATCTTCTTGACCTCCTCGCGGTCGTGGCTCTGGCCGAGCGCCCAGCCGAGCTTCATGTATGCCACCTCGGGGAGCATGTTGGAGGCGGGTATAACGCCGAGGTCCATCATGTCGCGCCCCGTGTCGTAGACGTACATCTGAACGTACCCCCAGAGGGTCTGTACCGTCATGTAGACGTGGATCCCCGTATCATAGGCGCGTTTCAGCGAGGGGTAGAGGGGCTTGTTGACGTGTCCGAGGCCGGTCCCCGCGATGATGATCCCCTGGTAGCCGTTGTCGATCAGCGAGTCGATGATGTCCGGCTTCATGTTGGGGTAGTAGTAGACGATCGTTACGCGGTCGTCGAACGCCGTGTTGATCGTGACATTGTGGTCCGTGCGCCGCCGCTTGTAGTCCTGCCGTAGGTGGTGGAATGTGTGCCGGTCGACCGTGGCGAGCGGAATGTCGCTGATCGTTCGGAATGTCGAGCGGTAGGACGAGTGCATTTTCCTCACGCGGGTTCCGCGATGGAGGAGGCCGTACTGATCGCTCGTCGGACCGAACATGCAGACCATCACCTCGGCGATATCCCCCTCGGCGGCGGTCCGCGTCGCATTGATTAAATTAATAGCCGCATCGCTCGACGGCCGGTCGCTCGATCGCTGCGAGCCGACCATGACGATCGGGACCGGCGGGTCCTGGACCATGAATGAGAGGATCGCCGCCGTGTGGTGCATCGTGTCTGTCCCGTGCCCGATCACGATCCCGTCTATGCCGTTCTCGATCTCGCGCCCGATCGCCTCGGCCGTGCCGATCCACTGCTCGGGCCCCATGTTCTCGCTGAAGACGCCGTACAGCTTTTGCGTGTCGAGGTTGCAGATATCGGCCAGCTCGGGGACCGAGCCGTACAGCTCTCCGGGGGAAAAGGCCGGTATCACGGCGCCCGTCCGGTAGTCGAGCCGCGAGGCGATGGTGCCTCCCGTGCCGAGGAGCTTGACGTTGGGCTTTTTGGGGTCGTACGGGAACTCCTTCTCGGGGATCTTGTAGTGGGCCTCCTTGCGACCCATCTCCTTGACCTTCGATATCGTCTCGACGGCGAGACCGACATTGTAGCCGTTCCGGAGCTTCAGGACGATGTGCTTGTCGTTGGCCGTCTCGGAGCGGGGGAGGATGATACCGGTGAATGCGCCGCGCGTCGACTCGATCTCGACGTCGAACCAGACGCCGACCTTGAATTTCTTGAGGAACGCCAGCGCGTCGCCGCGGTAGCCCTTGTAGAGGTCGTTGCTCACTGCGTTCCTCCGGCCGGGCCCGATACGAATTGTTTCACTATTTTTTCCGCCTCCGCGCCGGCGATCCTGCCGCGGAACGCCTCCATGACGAAACCCATCAGGTAGCGCGCCAGCTTGTCGCCGTCGAATATCGGGGGATCGGTTTCCCCGAGGAATGTCATGACGGCCTCCCCGGTGCCGGCCGGCTTGGCGATGGCGATTGCCGCGGCCGCTTTTTTCGGCTCCGCGTTCCCGGGGCCGCACGTCTGTTCGATCAGCCCGACCAGGGCCTCTTTGTGCAGGTTGTGCTTCGCCGCCGCCTCGAGCGTTGCAATGTATCTGTCGTCGGTAAAGTTCGGGAGCCGCCCGAGCCGGCGCAGCCACCGCAGCCGCCCGATCGTCAATGCGGCGAGATAGCCCGGTGAATGATTCGATATCTCCGTCGCCCGATCGAAGAGGTCCTTCTCCGGAGCCACGGCCATCCGCCCGGCCAGATCCCCGGAGAACCCCATCTTCCCGTACCGCTCACGGCGCTCCCACGGCGTTTCGGGGAGCGTCGCCCGTATTCGTTCTATTCTCTCTTCGGTGATGGCGAGCGGGGGAAGATCGGTATCGGGGTACATGCGGTCGGGGCCGGGAAGGATGCGCTCGAAGCCGTTCGTCCCATCGGGGAACGCCTGGCGCGTCTCGTTGGGGACGCCGTCCAGCGCGTCCGCGGCGCGTAACGCGATCTCGCGCGCGCCGGACTCGACGTCCTGCGCGTTGCCCCACACGATCACCACCGCGTCCCTGTCGCCCGGCTTCGTCAGCTTCTTGATCCTGGTCCACTCGGTGCTGGAGAGTGTCTCGCCCTCCATGTCGGAATGCGCGATGTTCGGCAGGCGGTCGAGGCAGGCGATGACGCGCACGCGGTCGGAGATCTCCTTGGCGAATGTCGTCTCGGGCTGCGTCTGGAACTTGAGAATGCCGCGGTACCCGCGGAGCACGACGGCGCGCGCCTCGCGATTTTTCTTGAGTGCCTTCGCGATCGGGTAGTACTGCGTGCCGCGTACGAGCTCGGTGACATCGAACGTGTCGGCCTTGAACGAGTCCTTTGTTATCCCGCGGCGCGCCAGCTCGCGCTTGATCTCGAGCAGGTTGATCTGCCGGAACGCCTCGGTGTGCACGAGGAGCGGAATCAGCGGGATGCGGGGCACTCCCTTGATCTCGACCCGGCGGCCACCCTCGACGGAGACATTGACATCCTCACGCGCGGCGCCGATACCGGTCCTGACCTTGCCGGTCGACCGGGTGAGGTACCGGAGTATCTGCGCGACGTCGGCCACCTCCTGCGGCGTCTTCATGTCGGGGTATGTCACCGTCTCGATGAGCGGGATGCCGAGGCGGTCGGTGCGGTAGGTGCGCACGTGTTCGATATCGCTCACCTCGCGGCAGGCGTCCTCCTCGAGGCCGAGCTGCGTGATCCCGATGCGCCGTCCCGCGTAGGGGATCCATCCGTCCACGCCGAGTATCGTCGTCCGCTGGAATCCGGTCGGGATCGAGCCGTCGAGGTACTGCTTGCGGGCGATGTGGACCTCGCTGACGAGGTTGCACCTGAGGAGCATCGTTACTTCGAGGGCGATGTCGAGCGCCTGCTCATTCAGCTCGAACGGCGGCGTGTCGTCCATCTCGTACGTGCAGACCGTGTCCTTGTTGATCTGGTAGATGATCTCTTTCTTGGTCTTGAATTCCATCAGGGCCGTGCCGTCGTACTCGCCCAGCTCGGAGAGGGTGGGGCGCATGTGACGGAGTATCTCGGCGTGGAATTCCTCGGTGTAGGGGAGGACGGGGCAGCGGCAGAAGAGCTTCTTTTTGGTGTCGAGTTGTTGATGGATCTCGAGGCCGCTCTTGAAACCGATTCCGGCGTAGGCCTCCGGCGTCATTTCGTCCATTCTCTTTATTTCGGCCACGGTGTTCGCTTTCTCGCTGGTGTTCGTATCAGCGCCTTCGGGTGCCGGCGTGCGAAGTCCGGTGACCGCGTGCCGCTGTCCGGCGCCCGATCAGCAATCCAGGTAGAGCTGGACCTCGAGCGGGTGCGTGCGGTTCCGCACCGGCCGGACGTCATTTTCGAACTTGAGCTTTATCCAGTCCTCGATCATCACCTCGTCGAAGACGCCGCCCTCGAGGAGGAAACTGTGATCCTTCTCCAGCTCGCGGAGCGCCTCGGCGAGGGAACCGGGAAGAGCCTTGATCTTGTCGAGCTCCGCGCGCGTCATCTCGAATACATTCACATCGAGCGGCCCGAACCCGAGCCTTGTCGGATCGAGCTTGTTCCGTATGCCGTCGATCCCGGCCATGAGCTGCGCCGCCATCGAAAGGTAGATATTCCCCGTCGCATCGGGCGGGCGGAACTCGATACGCTTCGCCTCGGGGGAGCTCGCGTACTTCGGTATGCGGATCGCGGCGGAGCGGTTCCCCAGCGAGAAGAAGCAGTTCACCGGCGCCTCGAATCCCGGCACGAGCCGCTTGTACGAGTTGGTGCTCGGGTTGGTGAGGGCGAGGAGCGCGGGGGCGTGCTTCAGGAGCCCCGCAATGTAGTGCAATGCCAACTTGCTGAGCCCCGCGTATCCCGTCTTCGAGTAGAAGAGCGGCTTGCCCTTCTTGAAGAGATGCTGGTGGAAATGCATGCCGTTTCCCGCCTCGGCGTGGATCGGTTTCGGCATGAATGTCGCGATCATCCCGTCCTCGTCGGCCGTCATGCGGACGAAGTACTTTACCATCATCGAGATGTCGCCCATCCGCGTGAGCGGCGCGAACGCGACCTCGATCTCGGCCTGGCCGTGACCGCCGACCTCGTGGTGGTGGTATATGATATTGATCCCCGCCTCCTCGAGCAGCACGACGGTCCGGTCGCGCACCCCGGCGAGCCTGTCCTCGGGAGGCAGCGCATGGTACCCCGCGTGCGTCTTCAGGCCGAAGCTCCCCTTCTGCTCACCCTCGCACGGGATGATCTCGTACCCGAAGGTGAGGTGGGAGGTGTCGACGAGGACATCGTCGAAGACGTAGTACTCGAACTCGGGCCCCCACATGCTGAGATCGGCGATGCCGGTTTTTTTCAAATAGGCCTCGGCCTTGCGCGCGATATGCCGCGGGTCGCGCGGGAAGGGGCGTTTGGACTCCGCATCGACGATATCGCAGATGAAGGATATCGTCGGGATTTCGCTGAATGGATCGATGAATCCCGCCGCGAGGTCGGGGACGAGGGAGAGGTCTCCCAGCTCCACCGTCTTCAGCCCCGCGAAATTGGACCCGTCGAAGCCGAGCCCGTGCGTGAAAAGCTTCTTGCTGGCGCTCGATGCCGGGACGGTCAGGCGGTGCCACCGCCCGAGAAAATCGGTGAACTTGAGATCGATCAGCTTGATCGAGCGCTTCTTGATCTCTTTTTTCAGCGT
>DATKWS010000182.1:0-6504 GCA_035529435.1 Patescibacteria group bacterium | reverse complement strand
CCCTTGACCTCGAGTATGAGCGCATTGAAGGGGAGCGATGATTCCCCCTGTTTCATCGCGACGAGTTGCGGAAACTCCGCAACGCAGGGCGGTCAGGTGGGGCTGAAGACGAAGAGCGCGAGCGGCGTTCCACGGAAACGCCCGAGCCGGTACGCGCGCCCCTCGATATCGACGAAGTGCGCGTCGGGAACGGTCATCTCATCCGCCATGCGGCGCTCCATGATCCGCTCGTCGAGGTCCCCCGCGCCGGGATAGACGATCGCGTAGAGGCTGTCGAGGCAGATCCGCCCGCGCGCTCCGGGGACCCGCGCGACGAGGTGCAGGTAGGCATCGATCGCCGCCTCCCGCTCATCGCGATCCCACAGGATGCGGCCGAGCGTCTCGCGGGCGAACGGATACGCCGCCGCTTTTTGGAGGAACGCGAGCGCCTCGTCCGTCCGCCCCACGCCCTCGAGAAACACTCCGTACTCGCCGAGCACCTGGTCCCTCTCCGGTCCGGAGGGCGCCAGCCCGCCGGCCTTGACAAAACATCGCTCCGCCAGGCCGGCCTGCTCCTCGTCATCCATCAGGTACAGCGCGAGGTAGAAGAAGAGCCGGTAATAATGCTCCGACCCGGCGCAGAGATCCTCCGCCAGTTCGACGGCGGCCGCGCGGTCGGCATCCCACAGGTAGGCGAATCGCGCATACCACAGCTCCCCCCGCACCTTTTCCTCTTTCTCCGCGGCCAGCACCCCGTCGAGGTACGATGTGGCCCGGTCCCGGTCGCCTATATCCCCGGCCAGCGTCTCGAACAACCGCCGGTACCCGAGCATGCGGTACGGGTGCCGGGAATGGTTCCCGGTGAATATCCCGAGCCGCCCCACGCGTTCCTCCGGATTGACCAGCCGGGACGCCGTTTCCAGCTCCTCGAGCACGTAGAGGTCCGAGGCGGAACCCCTCTCGGTACATCCCGGCACGATACAGAGCGCAATCGCCGCAAGGGCGGCGGCCGCCGTGACGCCGGTTACAACGACACGCTTCATACGGATTCCTTTCTTCCACGGGCGCCCGCGCGCTCTCTGATCAGGGAGGCCATCTCATCGGCGCGGGCCTGCCAGCTCCTGTTTTTCGCGAAGGCGGTGAGCCGGTCCCCGTCGGCGCCCCTTTCGAGCGCCTCCCGCACCTTCGTGATGAATTCTTCATGATTCTCCGCTATGTACACGAGCTCCGAGAGGGCCCGTATATCATCCGAGTAGGCCATCGTGACGATCGGCCTTCCGCACGCCGCATACTCGTAGAGCTTGTTCGGATCGGCGACGCGCCGCAGCTCGTTCACCTGGAGGGGAATGAGGCAGACATCCATTGCCGCGATATACCGGCCGAGCTCCCCGTACGGTTTCGTCCCGAGAAGCACGATATTGCCGTGCCGCGCGGTGATCTCCTCCATTGCCGCCCGCAGATCGAGGTAGAGCGGACCCACGAGGACGATAGAGGCGGCCGGAAACGCGGCGGCGACGCGGTCGAGCAGCGCGAAATCGAACCAGTGCGCGATGGCGCCGGCATACCCGATCACGGGACGGCCCAAATCCCGCATCTCGTCCGGGATTCCCCGCGCGGCGGCCTCCTGGAAGACATCGAAATCGACCCCGTTTCCGACGAGGCGCACCGCCCCGGCGCCGGCGCCGCGCAGCCGCTCGACGAGCCCGCTGCTCACCGCCGTGAGGGTATCGGCGGATCGCACAAGTTTTTGAAAATAGGCGGCCGCCCAGGTCGGCGTGCCGGGAAATCCGAGTGGATCGTCGTTGCAGTCGTACAGGAGGAGACCGCGATGAAGAACGGGGAAAAGACGCGCATAGTATATGTTCGAGACGTAGAAGACGCGCTCACGCGAGGTGAATCCCGTGACGAGGAAGATCACCTGGAGCCACAGCCACAGCACTACATTCCAGAGGAACCGCACTATCGGCCATGAGAAAACGAGCCTGAGGAACCGCTGCGGCACGTTTTTGAAAACGGGAATGCAGACGTGAACGATACGTCCGTCCCGCTCGGGGAGGAAGTTGTTGCGCCGCCCCCGCACCACGCTCGACAGGAAGAGGATCTCCCAGTCATCGGGGAGGCGCGAGAGGATCTGCTGCTTTCTCGTCCTGACGTATCGCCACTGGATCTCGGAGAAGCACACGATCTTCACGTTCGACCTCTTGCCGCCGCGGCGGCCCGCGCTACCCGGACGGCATTTTTTTACCGGGGGCCGGCGCTCTCCCCCGCCGCTTCGTCACGAACTCGCGTATCCGCGCGACGACGTATTCCTGCTCCTGCTCGGTCAGCTCGGGATAGACCGGGAGGGCCAGCGCCTCCGCCGCTGCCCGTTCCGCCTCGGGCAGATCGCCCCGCTCTCCGCCGAGAAAGGCGAAGCATTCCTGGAGGTGCAGGGGAACGGGGTAGTAGATCTCGCACCCAACGCCGCGCCTGCGCAGGAATTCCATCAGTTCGTCGCGGCGACCGGCGCGGATGACGTACTGGTGGTAGGTATGATGAACATTGGACTCCGCGTGCGGTGTAACGATGCCGTCGAGCCCACCGAGTGCCTCGTCGTAGAACGCGGCGTGCGCGCGCCGCCGCCCGTTCCATTCCGCGAGGTAACGCAGCTTGACCGACAGTACCGCCGCCTGTATCTCGTCGAGCCTGCTGTTGATCCCGACCGCCTCGTGGAAGTATCTCTTTCTGCTGCCGTGGACCCGCAGCGACCGCGCCCGCTCGGCCAGATCGCGATCATCCGTCACGATCATGCCGCCGTCGCCGCACCCGCCGAGATTCTTGGTGGGGAAAAAGGAGAAACACCCGGCACGCCCCACGGAACCCGCGGACCTGCCCCGGTATGCGGAACCGATCGCCTGGCAGGCGTCCTCGATGACGGGAATGCCGCGCCCGCTCGCCGCCCGCAGGATCGGATTCATGTCACACATCTGCCCGAAGAGATGAACGACCAGAACGGCCTTCGTCCTGCTCGTCAGTGCCGCGCGGACACCGGCGGGGTCGATGTTGTACGTGCGCGGATCGATATCGACGAATACGGGGTGCGCACCGAGGCGCGTTATGGCGCTCGCCGTGGAGAAGAAGGTGTACGGCGTCGTCACCACCTCGTCGCGCGGACCGATCCCCAGCGCCATGAGGGAGATCAGCAGGGCGTCGCTCCCGGATGCGACCCCGACGGCGCGCCGGACACCGCAGAACGAGGCGATCCGCTTCTCCAGCTCCGCGACCTTGCCGTTCAGGATGAACTGCTGGGACGAGAAAACCTCGTCGAGGGCCGCGCCGATCTCATCGCGCATTTTCTCATACTGCCTCACCAGGTCGAGTAGTTTTACCTGCATTTTTGCCTGCATCACATCCCGCCCTCCCGCGCGCGGCCCTCCAACCTCCGGTACAGCTCGACGAGCTCGCCGCTCGTGTGGTCCCAGTTGTACCGGTCGAGAAACGCCTCCCGCCCCGCCCGCGCCACATCGCCCCGCAGCGAATCGTTATCGTGCAGCTCTATGATCTTCGCCGCGAGCTCCGCGGGATCGTCGTAACGAAATACGAACCCCGCCCCGGCATCGCGTATGATACGTGCGAGCGGCGGGCAGTCGCTGACGATTACCGGCTTCGCGACCATCATGTACTGGAATATCTTGTGCGGAATGGTCGTATCGGTATGCGGATTCCGCGCGTGCGGCACGAGGCAGACGGCACTCGCCTCGATGTAGCTCCAGATCTTCTCGAACGGCTGCCATCCCGTCATCTCGACGAGGCCGCTGCACCCGAGCGAGCCGGCGAGCCTTCCGAGGTAGTTCTGATACGGGCGGTTCCTGTCGCCGACGAGGACGAGCAAAAGCCCCGGGATACGGTCACGCAGATGGGGGAGCGCCCTGATTGCGACGTCGAGTCCCCGGTGGGACGCGAATCCGCCGATGTACGATACGACGAACCTGCCCTCGTACCGGGACACGATATCGGGATCGATCGGGATCCGTTCCCGCTCCGTGCTCGCCGTATTCGGCACGACGAAGATCTTCCCCGGCGGGATACCGAGGCCGGTGATCCGCTCCTTCGACTCCTCGATGACGGCGATCACCGCATCGACATCCCGGAGGATGCGCCGCTCGTACCGCGCCCACCGGTTGAAATTGTATATCGTCATCTTCTTGAGTGCGTTTTGGTACCAGACCTGGAGCCCGGCGGGGTAGTTCTCGTGGAGATCGGCCACGACCGGCACACCCTTCTTTCGTCCCACCGACACCGCCTCCTGCACGAGCGGGAGGTCATGCACGTGCAGCGCCTCTATGCGGCGCTCGTCGACGAACCGCTCGATGGCCCGCCGCCACATCGGGTCACGGTAGGTGAAATTGAAGGTGTACCGGTACCATTTCTCGCGCAACGGCCCCATCCGGACGGCGCGCATGAGATGCATCCCGTCGACCGTCCCGTCGACCGGCTCGTCCGCGCCCCGCTCAAGGAGCAGGTGCACCTCGTGCCCCGCGCCGATCAGGGTTTTGGCCTCTTTCTCGACCCTGATATCAGGGGGAGGGATCGTTGCCTGCAGTACCATGCCGATTCGCATTACACTCGCTCCGTCTCGAATCCGTGACCGGATGGCGGCCGGTTCCCCGCGCCCCCGGCGCTCGATCGATGCGTCAGTATAATCCGGGCGGTAACGCCGGTAAAGCGAAACTTGGCGCGGTTGCATGGCACCCGCGAGCCCGGCCCGAAAATGTTGCAAATTTTCAACCGATATGTTAAGGTAACATTCCAATTCCAATTCAAAGAAAGAGACGTGTATGAACGAGAAAACGCGAACTGTTTTTTCAATATTGGATGATCAACCAACGAACACGGATGCCCTGGATTTCATCCCCTACCGTGACACACTCGTGGACATCATAGATGACCCCGAAACGCGAACACCTCTCACTATCGGCATCTTCGGCGGCTGGGGGAGCGGCAAGACCAGCTTGATGCAGATGGTGAAAGATACACTCAAAGAACAACTTGAACGGCGCGGCGAAGAAGCTCTGACGGTATGGTTCAATGCTTGGCAATACGGCAAGGAAGAAACCCTGTGGCGGGCCCTGATACTCCATGTCCTCGATGCCCTCCGCCCAAAGGAGCCCGCAGGATCCGTCGATGAGCAACAGGCACGCCGTGCGGCTACTGATGAGTCGAAGGATCTCTCTGATTACAAGAAGGCACGGCATGCACTCAACAGCGAATTGGATGATCTGGAGGTATCACTCTACCGTGCCGTCGAACGTGAGGAGGTCGGCGGGTTGGAGATCGACTGGGGGCAACTGGGAAAAGGCGCAGCCAAGGGATTGGTAAAGATCGGCCTGTCCTACATTCCCGGCGTTGCCCTGATCAGGGAACTCGCCGAGGCAGGAAAGGAGAAGACGGAAAACTGGGGCGCCGAGATGATCGAGGCCTTCCGGCGGGAACGGACACGCGTCCACGTGGACCAGGTACGGTTTCTGGAGCAGTTCCGCCACCGGTTCGAGCGACTTGTCGCAGAGCTTGTGACGGGACGGGGTCGGAAGCTAGTGGTCTTCGTGGACGATCTTGACCGATGTCTGCCGGAGAAGGCCATTGATGTACTGGAGGCCATCAAGCTGTTCCTGGACGTCAAGGGATCTATCTTTATCCTGGGTGTGGATCAGAAAGTGGTTGAACAGGGCATCAAGGTCAAATACCACGACCTTGCAATCGAGGAGAATGGCGACGGCAAATCACGAAAACCCTTCGACGGCGTCGCCTACCTGCAAAAAATCATCCAGTTGCCCTTCCAGCTTCCACCTATCGAGCCTGATGATATGGAAGGTTTTGTGAGATCGCTGGTACCCGGTTTCAGCGACGCGCGCTGCGCGCCCGTTTTTGCCAAGGGACTGAGGGAGCCCAACCCGCGCCAGGTGAAGCGGGTCATCAATGTCTTTCTTTTCCTGCAACGTCTCGCGGAGAAGCGGGAGCTGCCAGTCACACCGGTTCGCCTGTCCAAGGTGATCGTTATACAGCACGCACATCCCGAGCTATACAGCGTACTCAAGGACGAGCCTGGCCTTCTTGTTGAGCTTGAGAAACATTTCCGTGATGAGGAACAACGAACGGCCACTGGGGGCGTGGGGACAGATTCCATGCCCCAGCGGCGTGGGAAAGAGAAAGAAGACAAGCAACTCACGCCGGTTCATCCCCGACTGACCGACTTCGTACAGCGGGCCTCACTTCGCACCCTTCTGACACTACACCCGCCCGATGAAGAGGATGCGAACTTTATCGGCCTCACCCCACAGGACCTGCGTCCGTATATCACCCTCACCCGTCGCACTGCGCCCACGACAGAGGCCGCCGAAGCGCTACGGGAGATATTCGTGCCGCAGATGGTACTTGTACCGGCCGGCGAGTTTCAGATGGGTACGAGCAATGAAGAGATTCAGTGGCTTTTCAAGAACACTGATTGGGCCCGAGAATGGAAGAAAAAAGGCTGGTTCAAGGACGAGC
>DATKWS010000181.1:0-3385 GCA_035529435.1 Patescibacteria group bacterium | reverse complement strand
CTTCACCCGGGATCTCGAAACTGATCTCAGTCTTCAGCATTCCCGGCCCGCCCCTGAATGTCGTGACATCGACGAATGCCGGGAGTCTCTCTTTTCTGATATCCGCCTCGTGGCAGTACTCGATAATTTCAGTGATCTCTTCTTTCGGTGTCTTCAGATCTGGCATGATCATCGGTATCATTTCGAACGGATATATCGAGAAATTGTACGCGGCAAAAGGATCCGTCGTGGCTCGTAAAATGCTGTGTATGCTGTATGGAATCTCCTCGTCGTAGAAGTACTCACCGTTGTGCGTGATATCGGCGAACGAGACGAGCATGTCGAATGTTCCATAGTACCATTGCTCCCGCGGCGGCGCGGCGCCGCGCTCCGATACATCCGGATCGATGATCGTCCTGGAATCCGGGTCTCCGAACCGTATGAATATCTCCCCCCGCCGGTCCCAACCCGGATCACGCCCCATGGCGAAGTGTTGCCGTACCGTCGCGACGCGCATCTCGTGCTCAATCCGTCGCTCGTTCTCCGGCGTCGTCGGCGTCGGGTCGAGGTAGAGCCAGAACCGTTCGATCCACTCTTCGCGCTCCCGGCGCGTTGGGAGGGTAAGGTACTGTTTCCACTGAAAGCAGTTCATCAGGTACTGGAGTCCGAGGATATACGAACGCTCATCCTGACCGAGCCTGTTGAAGCGGGCATCCTCGTCGAAACCGTCCTTCGTAGAACCGGGCGGCGCGGCGTCACAAACAACCGGTGCAGAGAGCACAAGCATAAGCACCATGAAAAGGAGTTGGGACATTCTCATGCTCGTCACCTCCCCGTCCTCCAAGAAGCTGATACGTTATCGAGACTCTGTTTGTTGATATATCAATGCTTTCAACGATAACAATATGACAAAAGTGGTCTCGAGGCAAGCATAAGACATCCTGTACAATTCATTTTTTATTCTGTAAAATAATTTTATGGGCTGTGATTTCTTTTATGACGGATCGGTTCCCGATGTGGAAACCCAGGGAAAGATCATCGAATTCGTCCGCTCTCACTTCCCGAACGTCGATCTGTGCATCCATCCGGATCCCGACACGAAATACCGGACCCGCTTCGGGCCGGCATTTGATGATAGCAAGGCGCTGTATCCCTTCGATTTCTACGGCGTGATTCCCTTCGTGTCGACGGGGATCCTGGAACACGGGCAGTTCATATTCGACCGCTCGGCCGGAGGATGCCTCGTCAGGATACTGAAGCTTCCCGACTCGTTCGACGTCCCTCCGAGCGAAGTGATTTCAGGCACCGAAGACGGCGAGGTTGTCATCATGGAGGGTGGTTACAACAGAGAGCTGGGGGGCGACGGTTTCGCACTTCTGCTCAACATCGTCAAACTCCGCTGGTGGCCCGAACTCGAGATGGGCGATGACTACAATATATGCACCACGGTCGGAAACATGATATGGCAATACGGTCTTGCCCGCAAGATGACCAACGAGCACATCGACTTCGAAACGTGCATGGACTTGCTGGTGCGGGAACACGAGAGGCGGCATCCGCACATCAGTGCAACGTCGGGGCAATCGAAACCACATCTGAGGATCATCGATCCCGCGGCGATGCACAGACAGATCGGGGATCTCGAGCTTTCCGTCCGCACGCACAATTGCCTTGCCGCCATGCACATCGATACGATCGGCGAACTGCTGCATTACTCGGAGAAAGATCTGCTCGCATTTAAAAACTTCGGCAGGAAAAATCTTGCCGAACTCGAAGATCTTCTCAGGGACTTCGGATTCTATCTGAAAAATGAATGACGGAGCCGGGCGGATGCCTTCTCTCGTGGTTCGACACACCGCGGCATGCCGGATTCGCGCGGGGCCCAACCGGATCGATCGCCATCCGGTGCTATCCGGCCAGTTTCTGTTTGGTATACGCGGCGAGCCCGCCCGCCTCGAATATCTCGAGGGCCTTGCCCGACATCGGCGTGAAGGTGAATGTACGATCACCGATCGCGAGGCTTCCCTTCTCCGGATCGAGGACGGCCGTTTCGTTCTCGAGCGATTCGCGGTTCCCGCGCGCGTACTGCGCGGCCTTGGGGCACTCGATCACGTAGAGAGCCTGGTTGATGGCATTCCGGTAGTACAGGCGTGCAAATGAAGCGGCCACGACCGCCGCGACGCCCGCATGCTTGAGGCAGGTCACCGCCTGCTCGCGCGAGGAACCGCAGCCGAAGTTTCGGCCCGCGATGATGATATCACCTTTCCCGACGTTCTTCGCGAACGACGGATCATGATCCTCCAGTGCGTGGGTGGCCATTTCCTCGGGGGACAGCATCTCGTACGTGTACTTACCAGGATAGATCACGTCGGTGTTTATATCGTCGTCATCGAGAATCCACATTCTTCCCTGAAGCTCCATGACTCCCTCCCGGGAAACGGTGAAGTTACGGCGATACGATCCTTCCCGCCAGCGCCGATGCGGCAACGGTTGCAGGGCTGGCGAGATAGATGCCGGTCTCCTCCTTGCAGCCCATTCTACCCTTGAAGTTCCGGTTCGCGGTGGATATGCACGTTTCGCCCGGTGCGAGTACGCCGCCGTAGGCGCCGAGGCACGGCCCGCACGCGGGAACGGCGATCTGGGCGCCCGCATCGAGCAATCTCTTCGCGATCCCCGTGTCGTAGGCCTGATCGAGAACCTTGCGCGACGCGGGATAGACGAGCAGCCGTACTCCCGGGGCTATTTGTTTCCCCGCGAGAACGGCCGCAGCCTGTTCGAGATCCTCGAGGCGCCCGTTCGTGCAGGTGCCGAGAAGAGCGACATCGATCTTCACATCACCGATCTCGGAAACCGGCACGACGTTGTCGACCTTGTGGGGCCGGGCGACCTGTGGCATGATCTCGGAACAGTCGAATGTCAGCGTTGCCTCGTAATCGGCGTCCTGATCCGCATGCACCGCTTCGTACGGTTCATCGGTCAGATCGTCGAGCCACCGCTCGGTGACATCGTCGTACGGAACCATGCCGGCCTTCGCTCCCATCTCGGCGGCCATGTTGCAGAGGGTCATGCGACCGCCGACACCCATTTCCCGCACGGCCGGCCCGTGGAACTCCACCGCCTTGTACGTTGCGCCCTCGGCGGTCAGCTGTCCGATCAGAAACAGAATGATGTCCTTCGGCGCCACGTTATCTCTCAGCTTCCCTTCGAGCACGATCTTGATCGTCGGCGGTACGCGCAGCCATGTCTCCCCCAGCGCCCAGACACTCGCCGTCTCGGTTCTCCCGATCGGGATGCCTGCCGCGCCGAGCGCGCCGTGCGTTGTGGTGTGAGAGTCGGATCCGAATACGACGACCCCCGGCAGGACATGGCCGTACTCGGGAAGCACCTGGTGGCAGATCCCGACACC
>DATKWS010000180.1:0-9061 GCA_035529435.1 Patescibacteria group bacterium | reverse complement strand
GTGCCCCCGCATCGGCGAGCCGTCACGGAGATGGCCCGAGGATGTTTTCGCGAGCAGCGCCTCCGGGAGCGGTTTTTGGAACGAGGAGTGATTCATGCCGAGCGGCTCGAACACCAGCTCGTGCGTCAGCTCGTGGAGCGGCCTGCCCGTCACATCCTCCAGGAGGAGCTGGAGCACGGTGTACCCGCCGCCGGAATACCGGTACGTCGATCCTGGCACGACATCGACGCGGATGGGATCGTTATTGGACGGTTCCGTTCCATCCAGAACCTGGAGTATGTTCGGTACCGGCTCTCCCTCGGCATAGCCGCGGAATCCCGATACGGTGAGCCCGGCGGTATGCGAGAGAATGCGTCGGATGGTAACCTTCTCATCGAAGGTGAATTCGTTCTCCGGCACCTTCCAGGAGCGGAGTTTCTCATTGACGTCGCCGTCGAGATCGAGAAGGCCCTTCTCGACGAAATGCAGGGCCACCATGGCGGCGACCGGTTTGCTGATCGACGCGGCCTGGAAGAGGGTCTCATCGGTCACCGGTTCCCTGGATGCGGCGTCCGTAACGCCGTACGCCCTGATCCATTCGATCTCGTAGTTGTTGAATACCGCGACGGCGAGCCCCGGCACGTTGAGCTGCTCCATGAGATCGCGGAGGTTCCATGCAGGGCCGCCCTTGATTCGTAACGAGGGGGTGAGGCCGTTCTCGATCCGCTCGATCCGCGCGGCGAGGCGCTCATCGGCGCGGGTCTCGGCTGTCATCGTGTCTTGTGCGATGGGGCCGGCCGCCGCGGCGGCTCCGGCCATGACGGCGAGAATGATGGCTCGTTTCATGTGAGACCTCCTGATAAACGCTTGGCCGGTGTTGATCATTTCCGGCGGGCCTGGGGCGAGGCTGAACACGCGCGGGGCGGCTTGAGCGCCGCTGCGCACCCACGGCTCGGTCCCCCGCTGGAATCCATACATACGTATCGTTACGGCTACGTTTTACCGGAACGAGCTTAATACATAAGTGGAATGAGTTCAACAGTAGCTGAGCACCGGGATTCATGAGTCCGGGAACAGACCGGGGTACCCGACGGTGGGGCACCCCGGAATTATTTTTCGTGCAGATGCACGATGGGGGAATGTTCGTCTCGTGTTTACCTGAGCAGCACCATCTTGCGTGTTTGCTCGTAGTCGCCTGCCGTCATGCGGCAGAAATATATCCCCGATGTGGCGGCGCGGCCCCGCGCCGCCCGGCCGTTCCAGACGACCTCGTGAACGCCCGTCTCCATCACGCGGTCCGTGATGACATCGACGAGCCGTCCCGCGACATCGTACACGGCGATTCGCACCCGTTCGCGGCGGTGGAGGCCGAATGTGATCCGTGTCGTCGGATTGAACGGATTGGGGAATATCGAGTGGAGGCGCGTGAAGGCGGGTATACCGGCCTCCGGCTCGTCCCCGATCCCCGAGACCTCCTCGATGAAAAAGCACCCCATGCGTGTTCGGTCGTTCCGGAACATCGGCCAGTGCAGCTCGCCGGCCGGGTAGGAGGCGGAGCAGAACTCGAAACAGTAGACCGAATCGGGGCTCCCCGCGTGGACGACCTCGAGCCATCCATCGCCGTCGATGTCCCCCGCGGCGGGCGATGCGAGGGCCCGCCGGTTCACATCGCGAGGGAATGCCGGCATCGGCGAGCCCGACGCGTAATTCCAGTTATAGAGGCGCAGGTACGAGCTCCCCGCGATGATGCTCTGGCAGATGTTGATGGGGGAGGGGACGGCGCCATAGTCGGTGCTCCACATGCCGGTCGTGTTCGGCCAGCCGGAGACGATGCCCCCCGTGTTGTTGATCTGCGTCACCGCGCCGTGCCAGTTTCCGAATGGTGGCATCGTCGTCTGCCAGTACCGCGAGGCGACGGCGATAAACTGGTACTGCGATTTCTTTTCGTAGACGAGGGCCGGCGAGCGCTCGATGCTCCCCGGCACCCGCGGCACGTTCGGCCAGATGGTGCCGTCGAGGGCGATGGCAAAGACCTCGCCGCTTAAGGCCCCGACGATGATCTCGAGATCGCTTCCCGCACCGGCGATATCGCCCATGACCGGTGAGGCGACGACCGCCGTGTCGATCGCCACCGGCCAGCTTGCGCTGTAGGCGGCGCCGGCGTCATCGAAGAGATATACATTCGAATGGTACGCCGGTTTCGTGATTCCCGATGTCGCGACGGCGATCTCGAACGAGCCGTCGTCGTCGGCATCACCCACGGCGGCCGATGTGATGTCCGTGCCTTCGAGCTTCACCGGCCAGGCGCCGGGCATGTTGTTCCCCGTACCTTTGATTGCGTAGAGGTACGGCGCTCCGCCGATGACGATGCCGCTCACGATGACATCGAGCAGGCCGTCACCGTCGAAATCGGCGAGGGCGGGGGTCGATGTGACCGGCTCGCCGATCGTGTAGTGCCACAGCTCATCGCCGGTGTGATCGAGCGCATACACATTCCCGTCGTCGCATCCGACGACGATCTCCATACGGTAATCGCCGGTGATGTTCCCAACGGCCGGCGATGAAAGGATCGGGGCGCCGAGATCGACCGGCCAGTATCCCGCCGCCGTGTCCCCATCGGCGGTCCATGCGTAGAGCTTCCCGTCGTCGCACCCGATGATCACTTCGAGCGTGCGCGGGTCGTCGTCGATATCGGCGAGGGCGGGGGAGGAGTGGAAATCGCCGCCCGCCGCGACCGGCCAGCCGCCCTCCATCGGCGCGTACCAGGTGAGATCGTGGGGACCGTCGATATTGTTGTCCTCGTCCTTCTCGATGACGTAGTTGTCCGAATCGAGCTGGATGTAGCTCGACCACTCGGCGATCGTCGAACTAATCACCGGATCGGTGATCCAAATCAGCGAATCGCCGACGGCGAGGCTGTCGGCCCGCAGGCGCTGGTTCCCGTGCGATCCGGCGCCCGGCGGCACGGATCGGTTATTGTAGAATTCCACGTAGAAGGAATCGGCCGTGCTCGCGCCGAGGTTCTTGATCGTTATCTCCGCTGTTATTCCCGATCCGGCGGGCGCCTTTATGGCGCTGAAATCGACTCCGGTAACGGCGAGATCGGGCGCGCCGTAACAGTTCACCCCGTAGACGCCGATCAGCTCTCCGCAGGGGCTGTGGTCCGGCGCGCAGGGCGAGTCGTCGAATATGTAATAATCGTGCGAGCCCTGATCGCAGAAGAGGGGATCCTGGGATATATTGTTGTTTGTTCCCGTCTGATCCGAGATCCCTCCCCCGTAATTGTTGTTGTCGTTCCCGTACACGTCGCTGCAGGCAATGTACAATGTATCATCGTTCGTGTAGATGCCGCACGCGCTCCCATCGGTCGTATTGAACGCCACTATCACACGCGATATATCGGTGATGCCGCCGGCGCAGAAGACACCCGACGCGTAGCCCGTGGCGCTGTTCTCGACTATCGTACAGCGGTCGAGCGTGAGCGAGTCTGTCGAATAGATCCCGCCCCCGTTGACGTCGGCGTTGTTGCCGTGGATCGCCGTTTCGCTGATCGTGCATGTCCCATATGCGTCCACACCACCTCCGGCGAGGGCCGTGTTTCCCTCGATTGTGCAATTTTCCAGTATGGCCTCGGAATTTGTTTCTATATAGAGGCCTCCTCCGAACTCGTCGGCGAGATTTCCGGAGATGGTGCAGCCGGTTATCTCCGCTCGCGCGCCCATCTTGACGGCAATGCCACCTCCGTAGTGGTCGGCTCCATTTCCCGAGAGCGTACAGTTCTCGATCGAAATATCCGTGCCCGACCCGTAGCAGAGGATACCCCCTCCGTCGTAGCTCGAGGAATCATCGCTCACGATGCAGCCTCGTATTACCGCCGTCGAGTTGAGCGCTTGAATGCCACTCCCCTGCGAGCTTACCCCGGGAATGTTTCCCGTAAGGAGGCAGTCCTCGATGATCGGACCGCTTTCGTCGAGAAGTATTCCTCCGTGGGTCGCGCCGGTGATCGTAAGACCGCGTATAACGGTCGTGGTATCTTCATTGTCCCAGATATGGAAACCGTAGATGAAGTCTCCGGCCCCGCTGCAGTCTATGATTGTCACGTCCCTGCCGCTCTCCGAGGCGATCAGAATCGGTTTGCCGTAGGTCCGTATGTTCCTGTTTCCGCTTCCGGTGTATGTGCCGGCGGCAACGAGGACCGTGTCTCCGGCGATGGCCGAGTCGACGGCAGCCTGGATCGTCGGCGCATCGCCCGAGCCGTCGGCCTCGACGTACCAGAGGGACCTCGTGTGGCAGGCCAGGCCGAGGGCACCGATGTAGACGCCGCACGGGTTGCCGCCCGGAAGGCATGGCGACATGCCCTGGAGGCCGTAATCCCCGCCCGCCGCGTCGCAGTAGAGGGGATCCTCGCTGATGTTGCCGTCGATGCCGGTCTTGTTGCTGATCGCACCGCCGTAGTTTCCATCGGCATTGCCATAGACATCGCAGCAGCTTGCCGTGAGACTCGGGATGGCCGATGCCGGGCCGTAGATCCCCTCGCCGTCCGTGCTGAAGGAGACGACCGTGTTGACGATCTCGGGGTGGCTGTTGTAGCCGATGTAGATACCGCCGCCGTGATCGCCGGCGTCATTGTGGCTGATCGTGCAGTTGGTGAAGACGGGCGACGACTCGTAACACGACACGCCGCCGCCATTCGTTACGGCGCCGTTCCCCGTGATGATGCAGTGATCGAATGTGGGGGAAGCGAAGTAGAGGTACATCCCGCCGCCGTAGTCGTTCGCCGTACAATTCTTGATAATGCAGTCCTCGACCGTCGCCGAAGCGTTGGAGAAATGCATGCCGCCTGCGTAGTCCGCCTGACAGTTTTCTACCGTGCAGGATCTGATCGTGACGTCGGGGCTGAGGCACGAGAGGCCCGCGCCGCGCGAGGAGCCCGATGTGAGACCGTTTCTCAGCGTGAATCCATCGAGTGCCGCATCCCCGCTCGATGAATTGAAATAGAAGCAGCGCCCGAGCGATTGTGCGTCGACGATCGTATTCTCGCGGCCTGTGACGCCCTTGACGAGCAGGGTCTTGTCGATCGTGATGTCGTGCTCCTCGTACGTGCCGGGGTAGACGTAGATCAGATCCCCCTCCGCCGCGGAGGCGACGGCCGAGGTGATATCCGGCGCATCGCCCGAGCCGTCCTCGTAGACGTGCCAGATCCCGACACGCTCGGCCCCCGAGACGATCATCGAGAAATCCTGCGCGCCGCCGTCGAGATCGCTCTTGTGATCGATCCGGACGATGTACCAGCCCTCGGCCGGCGTGTCGATCACGACCTGCTCGACATTGTCGCGGAAGTTGTCGCCCGTGGTCGGCGCGTTCGCGGGGGCCGCCGGGTCGAGCCGCCACGGTTCGTACTCGGTGTCGTCGTCACGCAGGACGCGGAGGTCGAGATCGTTGACGAGCATGATATTCGGCGGATCGACGCCCGGTGCCGCGGGTACGCCCGGCGGATCACTCCAGCAGATCGTCACGCGCATCTCCGGCGCCGTCCCGTCGCACCAGTAGTAATATTCCAACGGGGAGCCCTCGTTGAGGGTCAGCTCTTCGATCAGTCCCTTGCCGTCATCGAGATCGTCACTGATCTGATTGTACGCGGCCCAGGTGTCGAGCAGCCCCCAGCCGAACATGTAGTCGGGGCCGGGATTCGGTCCCGCCTCGCGCGTTGTGTGAATGGCGAGGGCCTTGAGTGTCGACGCCTTCATCGATGTCCCCGCGTGCTCGCTCTGGTAGTAGAACTGGAGGAGCGCCAGCGAGCCGCAGACATTCGGCGATGCCATCGAGGTGCCGCTGGCGCCGCCGAAGTACGAGGAGTCGTCTGTCGCGACACACGAGTACAACTCCCACCCGTTCCCCACGAGATCCGGCTTGATCCGCCCGTCGTCGGTCGGTCCCCACGAGCTGAAACCGGTCATCACGACATCCGCCGGTCCCGTGTAGATGAGGACGTCCTCCACCGCCCCGACGGCCAGTGTGTTCTTTGCAACCTGCTTGCCGTTCGGGAGGCAGTCGAAGCCGTCGAGGCCGCCGTCCGGATCGCGGACCTTGGTGCTCTTCTTCCACGTGCTGTCACCGTAATGGTAGTAATAGTGCTCCGTACCGGGGACCGGGACGTTGTCGCCGCGGTCGTTCGATGCCGCGACGACAATGAGGTAGTCGGGGGCGGCATTTGCCAATGTGTCGATATTCATCGCGAGGGAGTCGTAGAATCCGAAGTGGTAATCCTCCGTCTCGCTCACCGTCGAGTCTCCGTACCAGTACCATCCCGGGTTGAATATTCCGATATTCTCGTACCAGCCCCGGATATATGAATAGGAATGGTTCGAAAGGGTAAGGCCTCCGGCCGCCTCCGCCGCCATCTCCGCCTCGTCGTAATCCCAGTTGTACGCGTTGAGATCGGCCTGGTACGCCATTCCCTTCGCCTGGAGATGTACTCCCGTTGCGATCAGCGTCCCGGCGACATGCGTCGAATGATCCGAGAGACTGCTGCCATAGATATCCATCCACGTGGCGCGCCCGGTAAACTCCCGATGGGTTGTCCGCACCTTTCCCCCGTCCCATATCCCGATCAGAAATCCGTTCGCTCCGCCGATGTAGGGATGGACGAGATTTGCGCGTGTCGAGGCCGCCGCGTTGGCATTGCATGTCGCGTAGTACTGCGGCATCCCATTCTGGATCGACTGGATGGAGTAGACCTGCCCGTTCGGCAGGGTTTCCCCGACCGGCCAGTTGTACCGCTGCGCCAGCCGCAGCGCGCGCTCCCGCGCGGCGACCTGTCTCATGTGTAGTGCCCGTGCCTTCTCAGCAAGATCGCCCTGCTGCGCCGCCGCGCCGGTGATGATAAGGGTGCTCAAAAAAATGAAAAGTATCGCTGCCGAGCCCACTCGCCGCATGGTCTACCTCCGGTGCTTACGTTGAAGTTCATTCATATTATGTGCTTCCTGCTATGCGTTCACGGCCCTCTCGGTGCGCTACAGGCTGCACATCATGCGCCGCTGTCCCCCGCAATAGCGCAGGGCACCAAGACGTCACCTTACATAAGACGGGAAATAGCGGCGCAATGACACAATATTAAATAGGTTGTATATAGTTATGTGATCAGATACACTTGCGTTGACGGCTTTATGGCAGTATTTCACGGCATGTCCGGCGTTGTTTCTATCGTGACACATGTCCTTGAAGGAGGTTGCAGGTCATGAAAAGAAGTATCGTGCTCTGTGTCGTCATTTCTTTGTGGATTTCACAGGGTATCCATGCCAAGGAAAATCCTCCCGCAAAAATTTCCTCCTATGAGGCATTCATATCGGAGAGAGGAAAAGTTATCACAAAAGATACCTTTCAATTGATGCCCCTGGAATCGTTGTTCAAGACGTTGAATATCTGTGTAATAAAAATGGCGGATGTAGGCAAGACGGAGTATTTTGTGCAGCTGTCTGTAAGTGCGAATAATGTAGAAATGAGCACGTATATATCTTACCGGGATATAATGGATTTGAAAAAAGCCCTGGAAAAGATCGACGAAGGAGAATATGAAGATTATGACGGAGGAGCGGAAACCCACGAGATTTTTTTCATTACCAACGATGGATGCAAGTTCGGATCGTATACAACAGTGCAGAAAAATTCCGTGTATATCGATCTGAGCGAGAATTACTCGGAGGATATTTTCTATTTTGAGGATATGACGGCCATACTGGGAACGTTGGATGAGGCTATTGGAATGATAGAAGGATTAAAGGGCGAATGAAGAGGTTTCAATTTCTCATTTCATGAAATCGGGAGGTCCGCAAGCGGATGCAGC
This sequence comes from Patescibacteria group bacterium, assembly GCA_035529435.1. Lineage (GTDB taxonomy): Bacteria > Krumholzibacteriota > Krumholzibacteriia > Krumholzibacteriales > Krumholzibacteriaceae > DATKWS01. The sequence continues at coordinate 1,239 of DATKWS010000180.1, read as the reverse complement.
CATTACGGTAGATACTCTATCTGTATCTCGCCTTTATCAACCAATTTCCATGTTGCCGGACCCATCTTCTCGCATTTCCCCGGTTTTACTATTTTGACAATCTTGAATTCTTCACTTCGTGGTACTGCCCTTTGGCTCTCGGCAAATGAGAATTTGAAGACCATATCGAGTCCGGTGCGATGTTTGTAATTAAAGGCGTTGGTACTATGAAAAACAGGGACGATATAATTATTTATTTTTTCTTCGATTATACACATATGACCCAAATCCTGCTTTTCAAATATTGGTTTTCCACCTGCATCCTCGGAGCTGTTTTTCATCATCATATCCTGCATATTGCTGATCTGAACCCTCACGAATTGCAGATCATTTTTATAGCTTTCAAGATTGTTGTCTTCGTAGAGCCTATTCGTTCTTTCCATGACCATCTTTTCGAGATTGATGGGGGCTGCAGGCGTTTCCGATCGCCGTCCTAGATTCTCAATTCCAAACGCATTCTTCGAAATGATTCTCTCGTAGTTATATTTCCCGCTCGCGGATGGATCGAGCCTGCCGGTCAAGCCCCTAATACTTTCTTGCAGTTCGCTGAAATTGATGAGAACCTTGGCCAGCTCGCCGCTTTCGACGATACTTTCCTTGAGCATATGGACGTCCTGGTCCATTCGTCCGACAGTGTGCTGGAGTTCGTCCTTGAGTTCCACGTACCGCCTTTCATAGACACTCTTGAGTGTCGATTCCAGTCTCCATAAAAATAGAAATGCCAACACTGTTGCAAAAATCAATACGATCACCAGGATCGGTAATGCGGCAGCCGACTCCGCACGTTGTATGCGCTGCAATTCCGCATGAATGTCCTGGTTGTTATCACGTATGTCCTGCTTGATCTCGGAGAGGTACGCAGCGATCGCCTGCAACGTATCCCCCGTGATTTTAACGGGCTCTGGATCCGTATTCTGACGGGTTTGTTTGGGTACTAACCCGGAATCGTTCCGCATGAATTTGGGTAATACGAATATACCTACAACAACAATCACGATTATTGCCGCAACTATTATTGCCGGCGGAGATATCCCGAGTCTCTTGAAGCTGGTATTCATATTACTCATGACCTTCGCTTTCGATGTTGAATGCCTCTTTCATCGTTTCTATGAATTCCAGAATCAACAATGGCTCATAGAACAGCTTGTTCTCATCCTTGGCGGCGTTTCGTACAAGCCTGTCCTTGACCCGCGCAACGAT
>DATKWS010000179.1:0-8765 GCA_035529435.1 Patescibacteria group bacterium | reverse complement strand
GGTGACGATCCGGCGTATTTCGAGCACATCGCGCGTGATGCCCGGGCGCTGCCGAACCTCACGTACGCCGGCTTCATCCCGCCGGGCGAGATGGACGGCTTCTACCGGCGCGCCTACGCATTCGTCAACACATCGGACCTCGAGGGATTCCCCAATACATACCTGCACTCGTGGGTCTGGGGCGTGCCGACGCTGACCATGGAAATCGATCCGGACGGGATCATCGAGCGGCACCGTATCGGCGCGTCGGGCGGCGGGTTCGAGGGTCTCGTCGGGGCGGTCGGGTCGCTGTGCGGAAATCCCACCCTGCGGGCCGAGATGTCCCGGCGGGCATACCGCTACGTGCGGGAGCATCACGACATCACAAACCGCGGCGATGATTATATCCGCCTCTTCGAGAAACTCCTCTCCACATCGGCGATGAGCGCATCGAGACGTTCGGAGTAGCCCGCCATCGCGTAGTGCTCCTCCACCCAGCGCCGTGCATTGCTGCCGATGCCGGCGGCCGCATCCGGATTCTCGAGAAGGTGGACTATCGCCTCCGTCATCCGTTCCGGCTCGAGCGCCTCGAGATAGTCCCGTCCCGCAACCAGCCCCATACCCGCGACCCCCCGCGGAGTGCTCACGACTGGAACGGCCATCGCGGCGGCCTCCATCATGCGAATCCTCACCCCCCCGCCGAACCGCAGCGGCAGTGCCATCAGGGAGCATGCACCGAGATGGGGCCTGATATCATCGACCACGCCGGTGTATCGGACATTCCGGGCGTCCGACTCCACGAGTACCGGTCCCGCCCCCTGCCCGACGATCTCGAGCACCGCGCCGGGGCGGCGCCGCAGCACGAGTGGAAAGACATCCCGCAGCATAAAGGAGAGCGCATCCCTGTTGAAATCGGAGTCGAATGCACCGAGCATGAGCAGCCGGTCCTCCTCACGCGTGAACGCCGAAGGATCGTAGCGGCCGAGATCGATCGCGAGCGGCAGCGTCAGGACGGTCTTTCCGGCCATTGCCCGCTCGCCCCGCAGGCGGGATGCATCGGCGCCGGTAACGGCGAGAATGGTGCGGTAACGGCCGTACGCCGTCCACTCGGCCCGCTCCCGCATCCGGCAGTCGATGCGGGCTACGGCCCGGCGGAGCGGCGAGCGTATTCGCCTCACGCGTTCCGGATGAACGAGATAATCGAGATCCATCGTTGCCAGGGCAAGCGGGACGTCCGGAATACGCCGGGGGAGATCGGCGAGGTGCCAGTAAAACGCGATGACGAGATCGATCCGCTCGTCGCGCGCCGTTCTCTCGATGAGATCGAGATAGGGCGGCGGTGCCGCGTACAGCACACCCGGGGGGATTCCCGTCAGGGCCGCACGGCAGAGGTTCTTCGCCTTGTAGAAGAACCGGTGGGCGACGCTCCGCCGGTGGGGCGCCAGCATGCTCCTGATCGAGACGTTTTCCCGTTCGATGCGCTCCAGGTGCCGGCCCGCCTCCCCGTCGAGATGCATCGTCACGAGAACGACGCGGTGCCGCGCGGCGAGACCTTCTATCAGGTTCTCCACGAGACGGTCGATACCCCTCCTCACGGGGAACGGCGCGTACGAGAGTGCGATGAGAATATTCACCATGAACCGTCCTTGCCATCGATGAGCTCCTCGTACACGGCAACCGTCCTGCGTACATGCTCCCCGATGGTGAAACGGGCCTCGAACCGTTCGCGTGCCGCCGCCCCGATGCGTCGCCTCAGCCCGGGGTCGCCGGCCAGCGACGTGACGGCGGCCGCGAGCGCCGCGGGGTCATCGGCCGGTACGAGAATTCCCGAAATCCCGTCCTCGACGAGTTCGGGGATACCGTAGATATTGCTCGCCACCACGGGAAGACCGGCGGCGAGCGCCTCGATAATGACGTAGGGAGTGGCATCCATCCGCGACGGATGCACCAGTACATCGGCATCCCGCAGTATCCCCGGCATGTCCCCGCGTGCCCCGAGGAAATGAACACGTTCTGCAATGCCGAGCGACAGAGCGTCCTCCTCGAGCTTCCCGCGGAGCCCCCCCGCCCCGGCCACCGCGAGGTGGACACGGCCGGGAAGTCGCGCGAGCGCGCCGAAAGCGGTATCGTGCCCCTTGCGCGCCTCGAGCGATCCGACGATGACGAGCAGCACCGTATCACGCGGCAGGCCGAGCTCCATCCGGAGATCGGCGTCCCCCGCCCTGTCCGGTTCGGGGATGCCGATATGCGCAACACGTATCTTCTTCTGCGGAACGCCGTGTATGCGGCTGAGGTGCGCGCGGTTATCCTCGCTCACCGTGATCACCCTGTCGATCCAGCGCGTGCCGAAGCTCTTCAGCAACCGCGTCTTGGGGTAGGTGGGAACCATCGCCAGGTGCTCGGTCGATACGATCCGCCGGACGCCGGCGAGCCGCGCCAGCGGCGCGACGAGGCTGAACTGCGAGTCGAACGGACCCGGCAGGTTCAGATGGAGCAGGTCCGGCCTCAGCCGCCTGAGAAGGGCGATGAATGCGCCGGCTCCACGAAACGTATAGGGAAGCCGCAACGATACATCGTAAACCGGGACGCCCGCCCGTTCCATCCACCGCCGCAGCGGATCGAGCGCGGGATTGCGATTGACGATCGCGAGGGGCCGGAACCGTTCACGGTCGATATGGGACGCGAGAAGGGCGAGGTATTTCTCGGCGCCTCCCGTGTAGGGGGCGTCCGAGAAGTAGGCGATGGAAAACCGCACTCTGCGATTTGGTTCAGTCATCACTCGTGTCCGCGCCGGGCGCCGCCGGGCGCCGGGCGCCGCCGGTGGGCGCGGGTGTCCTGGCGTGCGGCATGACGATCGTTATGTCCGCAACCACCGCACCGTCCAGCGAATCCTCGTTGGTGAAGTAATCGCGGATCGTTCTGTTCGTGAGGTACGCGGCCCTGCCGAGGGCGATCTTGACCCGGTACCGGCCTGGTGCCATTTCCCGCGGCACGATCACCGAGAAATCCTGTCGAACCGCCTGACCCCCCTCCCACATATCGGGATGCGTCGCACCGCTCCGTACACGGAACGTCCTCGTCAAACGGTACAGGATGCCGTCGCGCCTCTCGATACGGCGGCGGTAGAGCTTGCTGTACCATTCCCGGAAAAACGGACCTCTCTTGAAATCGGTATCGAGCCGCACCGTCCACTCGAGGGGCAATCCGAACGCGGCATGTCGCCTCATCCGCCAGCACAACGATCCGTTGATCGTATCCCCCGCCGCATAGACGCTCCGCGACAGGTGAAGGTCCTCTGCGACCAGATCGTCGCCGGCGTTCGTACCGGGGGCGATCCCCGACGCCCCTCCCGTGTAGCGGCAGGGAAGCGGATCCGCAAACCGGTCCGTGCATGCGTGCCATTTGTCCCCGCCCGAAGCGGGCGTCTCGAATGCGAAGAGAATGAAACCCTCCGTGGCCGCCACCGGCCGCAGCACGGCCGGGCATGATCTGAATTTCGCGACCGTCAGGGGGAGTGCCTGCGGCGATACGGTTCCGAAGAAGTCCGAATCAGCCCGGAGCCGGGTGTCGACGAGCACGTAGCCGGCACCCACGGCCCGCAGCCATTCGATGCCGGCCGACAGGGGCACGGCGGGATTGAACAGATCGCGTACCTCCTCCAAGCGGGCCAGCGCGGCCGTATCGGCCGGGGAACAGTGCTGGTCGAGCGTCACCGTCACGAAGTGATCGGTGTACGCCGACACCACGTAGCTTGTCATGGGATCGGATACGATCACCGAATGGGAACGGATATCGCGTGCGAGCACGTCACGCAGCGCCTCGTACCTGGCACCGGCGCCTCCCGATCCGGCGAGAATGCACCGCGTCGACCCGATCAGGGAGTGCACACCGAAACGGAGCGGGAAGAGGACGAACACCGCAATGACGACCACGGCGGCGATACGCCGCACCAGGCCGGTCGCCACGATCACCGCACGGTCGAGCCCCGACATCCCGCGGGCGCCTGACACCCTCCGCCGCGCGATCCCCCGCCCAATGGCAACACGGGCCGCCGTGGAGCGTCCGGCTGGTCCGGCCCGATCGACTCCCCGCCGCGGCACGAACGCAATCCGCAACAGGCCGGTCAATCCGGCGGCGAGCAGGCACATCAGCGGTGATGCGTACAGGATACGGTAGTACAGATAGCCGAACCGTTCCGCGAGCGGGGCGGCGATGAACGGCAGCAGCACGATCGCGGCGGGTACGAGAAACAGCGTCCCGACCAGCGCGCGCGTGGTGCTCCGCGGTGCAATCCAGAATATGAAGGGCGCGAGCGCCACGCCGAACAGGTACGCCAGGCCGACCCGGGCGACGATCTCTGCGGGATCGACGACGGAGAGCCCCCCTCCCAGGGTCATCATGCCCTGGCGGTGCGTGTGAATCATATTGAATTCCGATACGGTGAAGAGTGCGCGCAGCGCGAGCGGCACGGCGACCGCGACAACGAGCACCGCGGCGCTCAACCAGTATCGCCGGCGCCAGATGCGCCCCTCCGCGGAGAGGTGCACGAACAGCAGCAGTCCGATCATCACGGCGGCGAGGAGCAAAAAGAACACGAGGTGCACCGCGACGCCGACCAGCGAGAGAAAAAACACGACCGGGAGATAGCGCCTGTCGCCGCTGCGGTAATACCGCAGGAGGAACGCGAGCCCGCACCAGAGGAAAACCTGCGCGATGTTCCTGCTGAATGCGATCTTGGTGAACCAACCGATTCCCTCCCCCCGGTAGAACAGGAGGAGAAACACGCATGCAGGGAACACCAACGCGAACGATCCGAGGAGTTGCCGCGCGCAGAAGGCAAAGGCGGCCAGGGCAAAGAACGACAGAACGGCGGGCAGTTGGTTCCAGAGAACCTCGACCGCGGCGTCCGCCTGGGTCGCCCAGAGCGCGAGGACGGGATGCCATATTCCTTTGCGGGGATCGAGGGCGACCCCGTCACCGTCCCGGTAAAACGAGTCGCGGGGAAACAGTGCCCCGCTATCGATACCGCGCCGTATGAAACTGATATGATCGGGTGCATCGGTACCCGTGCCCGATTCGCCGCTCCCCGCGAAGAAAACGAAGCACACGACGAAAATGAGCAGGAGCATGGCGATCGCTCCCCCCCGCTCCCTCCCCGTATCCGTGGCCCGGTGGACCGGGTGCTCCGCCCGCCGTTCAAAGCGCCCGCCCCGCACGTAGTCGATGAATAGAAGCGCGGCGACGATCCCCGTTCCCGCACAGACGATCATGCGATACGAGACTCCCGGTACGAAGCCGAGGCAGACGAGCAGCGACGCATACGCCACACCGAGCGTGAACACGCTGCAGACCACCTCGAGCGGATCGTGGGAGTACCGCCACAGCAGTCTACCCAGCAGGAGACCGGGCAGAAACAGCAGCGTGTAGAAAGCGAGGATGATGCCGATCAGATCGGGACCGGGGAGGATTTTGATGCTCGTGAGCAGGGATGCACTTACGGCTATGACCTGGAGGGACAGAATCGCGGTACGGCTCTTCAATGAGATGAACGCTCCTCTCGTGCGCCCGGCTCATGACGGCGCTCGTGGAATCCTACGTCCTGCTCACGAGAAAGACGCCGGCGCAGATGACGACGATACCGAGAAGCCGCTGGTACGAGAAGCTCTCGTGCAGGATGACCGGCGCGATCAGGGCGGTGATAACGTACGACAGGCTGACCATCGGAAAGGCCCAGCTGAGCTCGGTCCTGGACAGGATGATGATCCAGAGAGCCGCGCTGACCGCATACAGGCCGAAACCGCCGAGCACGAACCAGCTGGTCACGACCTTGAAGAAGGTACCGATAAAGTTGTCGAAGAGACTTATTGCGCCGATCCGGTTTACCCCGGCCTTCATCAGGAACTGGCCGGCCGTATTGAGAAGCACCGTTAGTATGATCATCAGGAAATTCTTAAGCATTGCATTCGCTCCTTACCGTCATGCTCCGGGACCATCGATCCGGCAACCGGCACCCTCCCCGGTGATGCGCCGCACCTCGTGCATCGCCGGCAGGGTATCCCTCGATGCGCCGGTGAGCGGGCCTCCATGGTTAATTCTCACTGCGGCGTGAACCTCAGCTTCAACAGGTAGAGCAGGTTCAGCATGCCATCGCGCCACTTCTGAAGTTTCACCTCTCCGATCCGCGGGTGGTAGTTGACGTGATACTCACCGAAGGTGATCCCCGGATCCCTGATGGCCGCGATCTTGATCTCCTCGCTCAGCGGCATGCCGTCGCTTTTCGGAGCCAGCCGGGGATATATGGCACTCCGGTAAATCCACATGCCGGACTGTGAATCCTTGATGGCCCGCATGAAGAGCAGCAGCGTTGCGATCGTGAGCACCGAGTTGCCGATCTTGTTCGAAAGATTCATCGCCTGCGGATCCCGCAGGGGAAAGCGGCACGCCGAAACAAAATCGAGATCGTTATCGAGCAGATAATCGATGCATTCTTCGATCTGCTCGACGGGATAGGTGCCGTCGCCGTCCATCGTCACCGTGATCTCCCCCGTCACGGTGGGCAGTCCCGCCTTGTACGCCGCCCCGTACCCCTGACGCCCCTCGAACACGACCCGCGCGCCGAGGCCGCGTGCGACTTCAGCGGTCGTATCGGTGGAGTTATTATCCACCACGACAATCTCGTCGACGGATTCCGGAATCGATGGAATAACGCCCTTCAATCCCTCTTCCTCGTTGTAGCACGGTATCACTACCGATATCGTTTTCCCGCGATACATGACACGTCCTTGCTTAAAACACCCTGATAATCCGTTCTTTGAAAGGAATGGGCAACCTCATGATCAGCCGCCTCTCGTCCTCACCGATCACGCGCATCCAGCGAAATCCGAGTACCAGGAGTACGATACCGATCGGTATCTGAACAACCATCGCCGCGATCGAGTCCCAGCGTGCAGCAGCGAAAACGAGCAGGCCGGCGGGTATTGCCGCAACGTAGCACCGCAGGATGAACCGGAACGGTACGGTAATGTCGGGCCGGATCCTCCGGAGAACGGCATAGAATACGATCACACCGAGAACCAGCACGAACGCTACGGGGAAAAATGCTCCCCACAAGCCAAAACGGGGTATAAATGCAAGATCCAGGCCTACATTGACAATAGCGAGAAATGCAAATACCAGCATGTTAACCCAGCTTCTTTCCATCACATAGAGGGCCATGCTGAGCGGAGTATAGAGAAACGAATATGAAAACACAACGAAAAACAGTTGGGTGAGCGCCGCCGCCGGCATCATCGCATCGCCGAACAGAATCGGAACGAGGGGCCGCGAGAATGCGAATCCCAGAGCGGCGACCGGCATGACGAGTATAAAAAGCAGGCGGTAGTACAGATCGATTGCGCGCGAAAGGCTTGCGGCATTCCGCGCATACGCCTCTGATGTACCGGCCATCACGATCGGCCATATCGCCAGAGGAATGAATTCGAGCAGCATCTGCGGCGTCCGGTAAGCGAGGCCGAAGTATCCCGCCGCCTCGACGCCGGTGTAGTGACCGAGGAAAATAACCTCGGAGTGGCGCCATACGATCTGATTGAGAATCCCGGTCGCGACAAACGGGAGCGAGAAGCGCAGCACCATGCCGAGATCGGGAGAGGCGACCGCCGGTCGCCGCTGCTCGTCGCCGGCACAACCGCGCACCTGCGGCGCCAGTGCCGCGAACATCCCCGCATTGGTCACGGCACCGGCGAGAAGCACGCCGATTATCCCCCAGCCTATTTTAAGAAACAACATTACAAAAATCAGGTAACATATATTACCAATTATAATTACAATGCCCATTACTCGGGTCTCATACCACGATTGCAGCGCGTTCATCGAGAGCGTCAAGAGAACTTCAAACGCGACGAATGCGGCGGCAATTTGCGCATAGAGGGAAAAACGGGGCGAATGCTCACCGAAGAATGAGCCGAATGCCGTCCCACCGAATCGGACGATCACGAGCAGGGCGATCCACACGGCACCCTGGATCAGGGCGAGCCGCCGCACGGTCCCCATGAAGCATTCGATACCTCCCCTGACGCGGATCTCCGGCAGGTACTTGAGCAGTGCATTCCCGCCCCCCATCATCACCAGAACAAAGGCGAAGCCGGTGATCGTTCTGAGCACGTTGAGCAGTCCCCAGTTGTGCTCTCCGAGGGATCGAACAATCACGATGTACGAGATCGGGGCGGCCATGAATCGCGCTGCCTTCGCGGCGAGATTCCATGACATCGCCCGCCCGACGCGCTCGACGGTCATCGCCGTTCCCTTCCACCCGCCGGTTCGAATCCCGGCACGAGCCACGCCGCGACATCGCAGATCGTACGCGGATCGCCGGCGTCCACGGCATTGGTCAGGAGGATGCTGTCCATCCCGGGCGTGTCGGGATGGTACCCGTGCATCCCGCGCACCGGATCGGCACTCATGAAGCTGGGCAGGATGATCACACCGGGGTCGGCGAGAAACACCACGTCACCGAACCGGTCGCCGGGAAGATGGATACCGAGGCGCTCCCGGTCCCCGTGGTCGAGGAGGTTTCCGCCGGAAATGCCGGAGAGGCGCCGCTCGAGTATCGATTGCGTGTGAGCCGAGTGCGTCCTGAAACGCGCCATGGTCGAATCGTAAAACGGCACGTAATCGTCCGGGACGGAGAGACCGAGAGATTCGACCATCGGGATCAGATCGATGTGGGAGGAAACATCGCACATACCGTGATCCCCCATGACGATGATGCGGGCATCCGGCGCGATCGC
>DATKWS010000178.1:0-18492 GCA_035529435.1 Patescibacteria group bacterium | reverse complement strand
CGTTCACCTTCTCGTCGGTGCACTGCGCCGAGAGGATCGTCGCGACGAGGAGCTGGAAGGGATTCTCGAACTTGAGGTAGTGATGCGGGTCCGGGTAGAGCTTCTTGAATATCGAGAGGACCCGTGTCGCGTTTGTCCCGTTCTTTATCATGATGACTCCTTCGTGCCGGGAATGCATTGTAGCAGGTTCATGCAACATGGCGCCAGCCTCAACCGGAGCGACGCCGGAACTTTTTCTGCCGCATGTTGTTACAGGGCATGTAGGGAAGTCGGGCGACCGCGGGCCTGTTGTTGCATTTTCACGGAGGCCGGGTTATATTGATTGCTATGGAACGGCTCAAGTACGCCGCCGCGCAGGCGGGTGTGGTCATTGTGCTGGGATTCATCATCGCCTTCGCCGGTAATGCCATATCGGTGAATGGGATCAATCCGTTCAGAAAGGTCGCCGACGTGCCGGTGGTCGGAGAGAATAACGACGCCGGGACGGAAGGGATCAGGGTCATCGGCATCGAGCGGATGCGTGAGATCGTGGAGTCGGGGGGAATGGTCATCGATGCCAGGACGCCGGGCGAGTACGAGGACGGTCACATTCCATCCGCGATACTCCTCGATTACTACGAGATGGCCCGGTACCTGGACGATGTGCTGTCACTGATCGAGCCGGGAGGCGAGATCACCCTGTACTGTACGGGACCGACCTGCGAGGACTCGGAGCTCCTTGCCAGGGAGTTGTACGCGATGGGGTATACGAACATCCTCGTCTTCAAGGGTGGATACGAGGAATGGGTCGCGGCGGGGCTACCCGTGGAGACGGGCTCTCCGGGCCTGTAGCGGAGCCGCGCGGGGCGCGGGATCCGGAAAAACACGAACAGGAGTTGTCGATCGATGCCTGATTCGGGTGGATTCGAGAGCGGGACAGGCTGGAGGGAGTACCTCTTCGCCCCGCGGGCAGCGGGCGCACCGGAGTCCGGACGCGGCGCCGGGAACGTGCTGTACAATCCATACGTGCTCCTCGCATTCCGCCTGATACTGGCGGGCGTTTTCATCTACGCCGGCCTCCAGAAGATCGGCAAGCCCCTCATGTTCGCCGACGAGATCAGGATGTACGGAATTCTCGACAGGGGGCCGCTCCTCTACACGACGGCGATCGTGCTGCCGTGGGTCGAGATTCTCTGCGGCATTTCGATTGTCACCGGCATCTTTCTTCGCGGTTCCGCGCTGCTTCTTCTCCTGCTCAATGCCTGGTTCCTCGTGATCGTGTGGATCCGTACCGCCGGCATCATGAATGCGGAAGGGATCGCATTCAGCAAAATATACTTCGACTGCGGATGCGGATTCGGTGTAACCTACGCATGGAAAAAGCTCATCGAGGATGCATTCTTCTTCATCTTCTCGTGTGCGCTGTTTCTGGCCCCTGCATATCGATTCGTACTCGTTCCGATAAGGAGGAAGCGATAATGGCTAGGTGTTCTGCGTTCATTCTCGCGTCGCTGATCGCCGGCATGGTTCTCGCAGCCGCTCCCGCGGCCTACGCCCAGGTACAGGAGGTCGACGCGGGCGACTGGGAGGCCGGGATCATACTCGGGGAGCCGACCGGTTTCAGCACCAAGTTCTGGACGGCATGGAACATGGCGATCGATTTCGGGATCGCGTGGTCGTTCAACAATGACGGGCACGTGCACATACACGGCGATTATCTGTTTCATAATTTCAATATATTCGAGATCGGCAAGGGGGACCTTCCCGTCTACTTCGGCATCGGCGGGCGCGTGCGCCTGGAGGATGACGATTCGCGCGTGGGGCTGCGGCTCTCGGTGGGCATGGAGTATATCCCCGAGGATACACCGGTCTCGTTTTTCTTCGAGCTCGCGCCGATCGTCGATTTCGCCCCTGAGACGGAGGGGAGCTTCAACGGGGGTCTCGGCGTCAGGTATATCTTCTAGCCGGTAATCGATTCGCCAATCACGTAAACGGACAACGGGAGTGTTGCGATGAATGACAGAGTGCTGCCCCCGCCGAACATGACGGACTACGAGAAAACGCGCGCGGATTTCAGGATCGACGTCCCCGAGCACTTCAACTTCGGTTTCGACGTTGTCGACCGGTGGGCCGGCGACCGGACAAAGCTCGCCTTCATGATCGCCGACGAGGAGGGCGAGATCGTCAAGAAGCGCACCTTCTACGAACTGAAGGTGCAGTCGAACCGGTTCTCCAACGTGCTGCGGGAGCATGGGATAAAGAAGGGCGACCGCGTGCTCCTCATGCTCCACTGGATGCCCCAGTGGTACATCGCGATGATCGGCATGATCAAGCTCGGCGTGATTCCCATACCCTCGACGACGCTCCTCACGTCCAAGGATATCCGCTACCGTGTCAATGAATCGGAAGCGGTCGGCATTATCACCGATATACAGGACGCCTCGAAGGTCGAGGAGGCGATGGACCGCTGCCCGGGCCTCAAGGCATGCATACTCGCGACGGGGCACCGCCGCGGGTGGATCCAGTGGGCGGAGGCGATGGAGAAGGCCTCGCCGGTCCTCGACGGCGTCGAAAAGACGCGCAGTGACGATCCGATGCTGATCTATTTCACGTCGGGCACGGTCTCGTACCCCAAGATGGTGATACACACGCAGGCCTCGTACGCCCTCGGCCACCAGATCACCGCGACCTTCTGGCAGGATCTCAAGGCCACCGATCTCCACTGGACGGTAACCGACACGGGGTGGGCCAAGGCGGCATGGGGGAGTCTCTTCGGCCAGATGACCGTCGGCGCGACGGTCTTCAACCACGCCGCGCGCGGCAAGTTCGACGCGAAACTCACGCTCCGCCTGATCGAGGGGCAGGGCGTCACCACATTCTGCGCACCGCCGACCGCGTACCGGATGTTCGCGCAGCTTCCCCTGGAGCAGTACGACCTCTCATCGCTCCGGCACTGCATGAGCGCCGGCGAGCCGCTCAATCCCGAGATCATCCGTATCTGGGAAGACGTGACGGGGCTCACGATCTATGACGGGTACGGGCAGACGGAAACGGTCAACCTGTGCGCCAGCTTCCGGTGCAGGCCGGTCAAGATCGGCTCGATGGGGCTGCCGGCACCGGGCTTCGACCTGCACGTGCTGGATGACGCGGGGAAGGAGGTGCCGGCCGGCGAGGAGGGGTATGTCGCCGTCAAGGTGAGGCCCAAGCGCCCTGTCGGTCTCTTCAAGGAGTACTGGAAGAAGCCGGAGGAGACGGCGAGCGTCTTCCAGGGCGACTACTACTACACGGGTGACAAGGCGTACCGCGACGAGGACGGCTACTTCTGGTTCGTGGGGCGCGCCGATGACGTCATTCTCTCGTCGGGGTACCGGATCGGCCCGTTCGAGGTCGAGAGTGCGCTTCTGGAACACCCCGCCGTGGCCGAGGCCGCCGTGATCGCCACCCCGGACGAGGTGCGCGGCGAGATCGTCAAGGCGTTCGTGATCCTGAAGGAGGATTTCGAGCCGAGCGACGAGCTGACCAGGGAGATACAGGATCATGTCAAACAGGTGACGGCGCCGTACAAATACCCGCGTGCGATCGAGTACGTGAAAACGCTTCCCAAGACGGTCAGCGGCAAGATCCGCCGCAGCGAGCTCAAGAAGGATGCATGGGCGGCGCACCGGAAGCAGAAGGAGGGTGGGGGGAAGAAATAGTATGCCCGCTCACTCCGGCCGTCCCATCGTGATCCCCAGCGCCTCGGCCGTTGCGACCACCTGCCCCTTGGGATTGACCCGTTTGAGCCTGCGGATAGCGCTTTTTATCGGAACGTGCTCGATCGTTCTTCCCCGCAGGCAGACCATCTCGCCGATATGTCCCCCGGCAATGAGGTTGACCGCCTCGACGCCGAAGCGCGTCGCGAGGATACGATCGAACGTCGTCGGCGTTCCCCCGCGCTGGAGGTGCCCCAGCACCGTCATGCGCGTCTCGAGAAACGTGCAGAGGCCGATCCGCTCGGCCATCCACAGGGCGATCCCGCCGAGGCGTCCCGGTGTGCCGTCCGCCCCCGGCTCCCTCTCGTAGATCTTCTTGCCGCCCACGGGGGAGGCCCCCTCGGCGGCCACGACGATGCTGAAACGGCTCCCCGTGGCCTTGCGGCGCTGGATGTGTTTGCAGATGATGCCGAGGTCGAACGGGATCTCAGGGATCAGGATCACGTCGGCACCACCCGCGATCCCCGCCTCGAGGGCGATCCATCCGCAGTCGCGCCCCATCACCTCGAGGACGAGTACCCGGTGATGGCTCTCGGCCGTCGTGTGCAGCCTGTCGAGCGCATCCGTAGCGCACGAGACGGCGCTGTTGAATCCGAACGTCACGTCGGTCGCGCCGAGATCGTTGTCGATCGTCTTAGGGACGCCGACCATCGGGACGCCCTTGTCGAACAACGCCTGGGCGATCTTCATCGTCCCGTCGCCTCCGACGGCGATCAGAACGTCGAGCTTCATTTTCTTGAAATTCCTCACGATATTGTCCGTCACGTCCATAGGCACGGTTTTTCCTCGCTTTTGCACCGGGTAGTTCAGCGGGTTACCACGGTTCGAGGTTCCGAGGATCGTACCGCCGCGTACCTGGAGGCCGCGCACGTCCTGCGAGGTGAGACGGCGGTGCATGTTGATCTTCAGCAGCCCGTCGAAGCCGTCCAGTATCCCGTACACCTCCCAGCCGTGCTTCAGCTCCGCAGCTCGCACGACGCCGCGTATAACCGCGTTCAGTCCCGGGCAATCCCCGCCTCCCGTGAGTATGGCGATCCGTTTGACCGTGTTCGGATCGAATGTCATCTTCGGGCCCATCGCCCGTTTCTTCGATGTGCGGGCTTTCATTTTTTTGCCGGTGGTCTTCAAAGTTCGGATACCTCCTGTGTGCATCTCTCGGAATCGATACACGATCCACCGTAACATGTAATACTCCCGTGCTATGCGAGTCAACGTATAAAGAGTGAGGCGCGGCCGTCGGCAGCGGAAGACCGCCCGCGCGGAAGGTACCCCGGAAAAGGAGGACATGTAGAATGCTTGACCGCCATGTCGGAATCTGCTATCGTTCCACAACGTCCATACCGTGGTGGGAAGGTGAGGATTGTACGCGCGCTGCGCGGGCACCGAGCGGAATGTGCGTAATGCCTGGGTGATTCTGCGCTGTATCGTGCGACATCGATTTTGACGAAAACCTTTACCGGAGGTTACGGGATGAAGAAGGTGTTTGTTATCTGCTTGATATGCTTGCTGGCGTTCACGCTCGTCATGGCCGCCGGATGCTCCAAGAAGGAGGAGAAGGCGCAGAACACCAAGAAAATGGAAACGGCAAAGACCGGCATGAAGGCATCCCTTATCGATCCGGTCGACAAGAAGCCCGTCGACATAAAGACGACGCCGTACTATTACGTTTACAAGGATATCGAGTATTACTTCAATACCGAAGCGAATATGAAGGCATTCAGGGAAGATCCCGATAAATACCTGACTCCTTAGCTCCTCGCGGGCACAGAGTTCAGTACCGGGCGGCGCCGGAGAGATGATATCAATTCATCCTGTCCGGCGCTCGCATTTTGCACGGCGGTGCGTGCGAAAGACGAGGGTCCCTGCTAGCGAGATATACCCCATTGTTCCTTCTCGTTCCCCATGATTCCTCCCATTTTCTCTTTTTTCCTCGTTGTTGATGCTCCGACTAACTGAAATGATACCAAAGACTTGAGTCGAAAGTCCTCTGCTCGTCCCCCCCAGGCCTCCTCGCCAGAGACATTAGTCCCCTCATCTGGAACACCCTATGCCACCCGCCTGGGTTCTGAATAGAGCTGTAGCGGGCCCTGGAGAGATGCCGATAACTATCCAAACATCATTGCCCGGCAGCCGTTGAACCGGGATGGCGCACGGTCCGTCAGAGGGCCGGCAGCCGGATTTGACGGCCAGGGAACGCTGCATAACCGATGAAATGTCTCGGCGGCGGCCCGATCGACGTGAGCGATCGACCGGCGCCGGACAGCAAGAGAAGGAGGAATAGATGAGGAGTCTTACAGGTGCGGTTCTTCTACTCGTCATACTCGCTGCCGCCTCTCCTACCTTCGGGCAGGGGCCCGACCTTACCGGTGAGATGGAGGCGCACAAGATCATATGTGACGAGAATAACCGCGAGATCGCAGTGCCAGCGGAGAGCGTATATCCCCACGACATGGTCGAGTACACCTTGAAGTACCGGAACTCCGGGAACGCTGCAGCTTCGGGTGTCAACCTCGTCGGCCCCATACCCGCTGGCACTGTCTACCTTGATCAGACGGCGACCAATATCGATGGGCTCCATCCCCTGTTCAGCATCGATGGAGGAAAGACCTATCACGAGTACCCCGTCACCTACGTTGTAGTGGATGAGAACGGGCAGGAGCAGGAGCACGTAGCCACTCCCGATATGATCTCGCATGTCAAGTGGATGATGAGCGGGACGTTCGATATCGGCCAGCAGGTGTCTGTATCGTACCGCGTGCAGGTACAGTAAGCGATCGGACTCCACAGGTACGAGGTTTATTTGAGTGCTTTTCCGGCATCGAGCACGGAGGGTGTTTTCTGGATGTCGCGCCCGATGGCCCGGTGCGGAGAGGAAGGAAAGGAACGGTGGTTTCAGATGAAACTACGAAGACCAGCAGGGTCACTATTACCGGCCCTTGTGCTTGCGGCACTGCTCGTCTCTGCGGCCGCACAAGCGCAGACACCCGCGGGCACGACGATCCAGAACCAGGCCTCGGCCACGTTCCAGGATCTTCTCGGGAACACGTACACGACGACCTCGAATCAGGTCACGACGATCGTGCTCCCGGTGTACGGCGTCTCGATTCTTCCCGATGATTCGGGCGAGAATCCGCCGGTGGCCCCGGCGATGAGCCAGACCGCGATACCGGGACAGACCGTCTATTTCAGTTACAACCTGACAAACACCGGTAACGATGCCGACACGTACACGATCGAGCCTCTTTTCGACGGGGCGAACTCGACGATGATCCTCGGCATCGGCGTTTTCACGATCTACCATGACGTGAACGGCAACGGTGTCCTGGACGGCGGAGAACCCGCCATCTCGGCGGGCGGTGCCCCGGGCAACATCGGCCCGATCAACATGGGAATAACGGTCAATCTTCTCGTTTCCTACCAGGTGCCGCCGACCGCCGCGGCCGGCGAAATCGCCTATGTCGGCGTACAGGGTACGTCGAACGGCGATCCGGTCCAGGTGGACACGCGCAACTATCACCTGACCACGGTCGTGAGCGATGCCGCCCTCACCGCATCGATGTCGGGCCTGCCGGCCAATGTCGATCCCGGCAACGCCGTTACGTATACGATCAGCGGCGCCAATGTCGGTAATGACGATGCACATGGCGTAACGGTCGGCGCCTTAACCGGTGTCCTGATCTACGATATCCTGCCGGTGAATCCCTCGAGCGGTGCCCCGCTGGCCCTTTCCGGCGCACCTGCTGGCGCCCCGGCCGGAGGACAGGTACTGTACCTGCCCAATGGAAGCGCGACCGCCGGCTCGCCCGAGACGTGGGTATGGTCATCGACGGCCGCGGCCGGCGATATCGCCATCGCGTACATCACGAACGGCGATCTGGCCATCGGACAGAACTACAGCTTCATGTACGATCTCGACGTGCCGATCGATATGCCGGCCGGCATCATCAATAACAGCGGCGCCGTGGCGTTCGTCGACAACAATCCCGGATCGCCCGATCCGACGATCGTCACGACGAACAACACGCAGATCAACGTGAATGTACTGGCCGAGGTGCTCGTCGGCCCCAACGGCGTGCCCGATGCGGGAACGCCGCCCAACTACGACGACGATTCACAGGCCATCGCCTTGGCGTACGCCAACACGACGGTCGATTTTATCAATACGGTCCGCAATGACGGCAACGCCCCCGACGAGATCAATATCGTCCTGGACGGCGCCTCGACGATACCCGGCGGCTGGACCGTCCAGTTTATCCAGAGCGACGGCGTGACCCCCCTCGGCACCGGCGGCGATGGCATTCCCGATGTCGGAACGCTCAATCCCGGTGCGACGAGAAACTTCATCGTGCGGATCATGATCCCCGGCACGGCGGCCGCGGGAGGTCCCTACAACGCCGTGGTACGTGCCGCCTCGACGAATGATCCGACCGAGTCGAACCTGACGACCGACGAGATCACGCAGGTCGTTCCGGCCTCCATCGATATCGGTAACTACGACGGCGCCCCGGGCACGAACAATGCCCCGGTCAACCAGAATGCCGATCCCGGCACCAACGTCGACTTCGCGCTCGACGTGATCAACACCGGCGGATCGGGCGACAGTTACGGCCTCTCGGCCACCTTCCCGGCGGGCTGGACCGTCACCTACTATGTGGATACCAACGGAAACGGCGTGCTCGATGTACCGGAGCTCACCCCGATCGCCAGTATCGGGCCCGTTCCGGCCGGTGGCGAGGTCCATGCCATAGCCCGCGTGGCGATTCCCGCGGGAGAGGTTCCGGGCATTAACAACGTGACATTCCGCGCCACCTCGGCCGGCAATCCGGTCGTGTTCGACGAGATCACCGATACGGTGACAATCAACACGGATGCATCGGTGACGATCGCTCCCGACCGGAGCGGTACCGGCACCGCGGGCGGTACGGTTCGCTACTCGCACACCGTGACGAACACGGGAAACGTGGACGATACGTTCATGCTGAGCGCGCTCAGTTCCAACGGCTGGAGCTATGCCTTCTTCGATCTGGCCAACAACCCGATCGTATCCGTCACCCTCGTCGCCGGAGCGTCGCAGGACGTCATCGTCCAGCTGTCGATACCGGGCGGTGTCCCGATGGGCACGGTGGAGACCGGCACGATCACGGTCACGGGTAATGCCACCGCCGCCACCGACAGCGCGGTGGACGTCACGACGATCGTGGCGGGGAACCTGGTGCTCACGAAGTCGGTCAATCCGGCCGGCAACCAGGCGCCCGGCACGGTGCTGGTGTACCGGACCGATTACTCCAACGTGGGTACGGCCGATCTGACGGCGGTCGTCATCTACGATGCCATACCGGCATGGACGCAGTACCGGGTTACCTCCGCGTCCAACGGAACGCTCGCGGCGGGTATCGTCGGGATAACCATCGAGTTCTCCGACGACGGCGGCGCGACGTGGACCTATATACCGGCGGACGGCGGCGGCGGTGCCCCGGCCGGCTTCGATGCCAACGTGACGAACATCAGGTGGACCCTGAACGGCACGCTGGCGGGCGGTGCCGGCACGGCAGACGGCGTCAGCTTCGATGTCAGAATCATCGCCGAGTGAGATTGAATGTATCCTTGGACATGGTGGGGCGGGCGGTGTACCGCCCCACCATACAAGATTGTAAATAAAGGAATTAGAGGTGGGTCCCGGCTCCGGGACCGACCTCTAATTCGGTATTAGAGGGAAGAGCGAATAAGGCGGAATCAGCAACAGGATAACCGATTGATAATGAATAAATTATGATGAATAGAACGGCATGAGCGGACGAATGGATCGGCGAGGCGGCGCCGTGAGACTGAGAGCACAAAGAAAAAATCCATCGAGCAGGAGGCTGCGGGGATGGCTCGGCCTGTCACTGTGGCTGTTCGTCCGCATTATATCCCTACCGACACCGGCCTACGGGGAAATACCACCGGCCGGTGCCGTCATATCCAGTCAATCCCTCGCGACATATCAGGAAAACGGACGGGAGCTCAGCGTCGTATCGAACGAGGTTTCCCTCTACGTCACTCCCGTCCATGGCGCCGTACTCGTGCCGGACGGAACGCCGGACGCTCCCGCGGCCGTCGGGCGCGCGTTCAGTGGGGAGATTTCGATATTTCCGTACATTCTGAGCAACCCGGGAAATACGGAGGACAGCTACACGTTGGAAGCCATCCCGGTGGCTCCCTCGAGCTTTGTGCCGGCGTCCGTTCTCGTCTACCTCGACGTGGACGGCGACAGCCTGATCGATCCGGGCGAGGGGGTGGTGACGGAGGTCGATCCGCTCGGGATCGGGGAATCCGTGCATCTCGTCCTCGCCGCGGAGCTCCCCGCAGGGCTCGCAGGCGGCGAGACCGCCCACCTCGATCTGACCGCGCGCTCGCGCGCCGATTCGACCGTGTTCGACGGGGGAAATGTCGTCCGGATCATCGCGCGTGACGAGGCGCGCATCGCACTCTCGCTGGTGCCGGATGTGACCGATGTCCTTCCGGGGGAGGATGTCACGTACACGATCGCATTTTCAAATGTGGGCGAGCGCGGGGCGACGGATGTATACATCACCGATTTCATCGATCTCAACGGCATGTGCGTGGGATCCGATTACCGCGCCGGATCGGTCACGGCCTCCATCCCCGGCACGATCGAATTCTACGACGGCACGGCGGGGCTGTGGCAGGATACAGAGCCGGCGTCGGGGCGCGTCAAGGGAGTGCGGCTGCGCCTCGATCGTCTCGAGCCGGGTGCGGTGGGCGAGCTCTCGTTTACCGTGACGGTGCGGCCGGATCGCTCGTGGGGCGACATGCGGAACGAGGCGTCGTCGGATTACACGGGCGGCGACGGGCGTGCGTACCGTGCGATGTCGGGCGAGGTCATCGTCACGGTCGGACGGGTGAGCGTGCTTGCGATCGGACCGGTCGGAAATCCCACCGCGGAAAGTGGCACGCCCGAGGACTGTGTCACGGTGCTCCTCGACGGGGGCGATACCACCTGCACCTTCTGGCACGAGATACTCAACGCGGGGAATTTCACCGACACGCTGGAGATCGCGCTCGCAGATTCGTCGATCATTCCCAGCGACTGGGAAGTCTGTTTCGTCGATACGACCGAGGCCCTCCTCGGCAGCACGCATGGATTCACCGCGCGTGGGCACGTCCTCCCCCGCGATCGTACCTGCATCGTCGGCCTGAGATTTCATGCCGGCCCGGTTGAGCTCAGGCGCTTCACCGGCCGGCAGCTGGCTTTCATGGTCGAGGTTCATTCCCTCGTCGTACCCGATTCGCGCGATTCCGTCCAGGATGTTCTCGTGAAGACGGATGTGCCGCTCATCTCCGTCACACAGTCAATCAGGGAGCCGACGGCGTTGGTCGGCGACGTGCTGAGTTACATCGTCGTGGTCGAGAACCTGACCGGGGAAACGGTGATCGACGGCATCGAGCTGGTCGAGAATCTCTCGGCCGGCCTGGGATTCGCCGGTGGGAGCGATTCACCCCTCATCGAGGGGAATCTCCTCCGGTGGTCCTTCGGGCGGCTCGGGCCGGGGGAGAAACGCCGCGTCGTCTTCCGTGCGCGTGTGAAGGCGGGGCAGGAACGTGACCGGCTCGTCAGCAGGGCATGGGTCTACGGCGTATCCGAGTTCGGAGAAGAGGTATCGGACGGCCCGGCCGTCGCCTCCGTACGCATCGTCGAGGGCATATTCACGCGGCGCGGCATCATTTTCGGGGCGGTCTTCGAGGACCGTGACGGCGACGGTATGCGCGGCGCCGACGAACGGGGAGTGGTCAATGTCTCGGTTTTCCTGGAAGGCGGCACCTATGCCGTGACCGATTCGGCGGGGCTCTACTCGATCCCCGGCGTCGTCGAGGGCACCCATGTCGTCAGGATCGACCCGGCTTCCCTGCCGGACACCCTGATTGCCGGTGATACCGGTTTCTACGGAATGGGGGTCGCCGGAGAGCTGCTGATCGAACTTGCGCCATCGGGTAACCGTCGAGCGGATTTTCCCCTCATGCGCTCCACCGCAGAACACAGAGGGAATCCCTTCGCCGCCATCGAAGGATCCGCATCGACGGTTACCCATCATGATGGATCGGCCGGGATGTTCGGGGGGCGATCGGGAGCGATGCCGGATGCCGGCGAGGCCGCGGACGGCATGGGAGCGGTACCGGCCGCGGAGGCCTACGAGGCTCTCACGATTCCGAGCACCTTCTTCGCGCCGGGAAGCGCCGACTTCGAGGAGATACCCCTCAGTCAGATCGCGGCCCTCGGCCTCTGGCTGATCGAGCACCCCGGCTGGAGCATTTTCATCGCCGGGCATACGGACAGCGTGCCGATCAGCACCGCGGAGTTTCCCTCGAACTTCGAGCTGTCCGTGCGGCGTGCCCGCGCGCTGTGCCAGCTCTGCCGCATGAACGGGATACCGGAGGACCGCGTGGACTACACGGGGTACGGCGATCATCACCCCGTCGCCTCGAACGGTACACCGGAGGGCCGCGCGCGGAACCGGCGCGTAGAGATCACGGCGATCCCGCCCGAGGGATACACGGATGGCGATCCCGGACTGCCCGAGAAGCTGAGCCGCCCCGACACCATGACGTATTCGCTCGCGAACGACGCCGGCATCTGCGCCGAGATCGTGACCCCCGACGAGGGGAAGGTGTACTACACGCGCGACGAGATCGATGTCGATGTACTCACGCCGCTCGGCTCGGAGGTCGAGCTGTACGTGAACAGCCTGCCGGTGGGAAGGGAGCGTATCGGCCGGAAGCAGATCGATGTCGCGCGCGGCACGCTCGGGTTGATCTTCTACGGTGTGCAGCTCCGCGTCGGCAGGAACGATATCCTCGTCATATGCCACGAGTACGGCGGCAAGCGATTCACGTGCGTGCGCCACGTCTATCTCGCCGGGCAGCCGTCCGGCATCGTGCCGGAGCAGGAGACGGTGATCGTGCCGGCCGACGGCAAGACGCCCCTCGAGATCGTATTTCTCGTGCGCGACGAGGCGGGGCTCCCCGTGCGCGACGGAATCTTCGTCGCGGTGGAGGGGCCGCCCGATCTCGTCGGACGGCTCGACCGGAATCCGCACCAGGCGGGTATCCAGGTGCCGACCGCGAACGGCCGCGTCGTCCTCAGCCTCCCGCCGGGCCGTGATTCACGGCGCGAGCAGGTGCACGTTTCTCTCGGCGATATCCGGAGCGGTTGCCGTGTTGCGTACCGGGCGCCCATGCGCGATTGGTTCCTGTTCGGGTACGGAGAGGGGTCCGTGGGATACAGCAATCTCGCCGGCTCCGGGAGCACCCATCGCTCCATCGAGCGCCACCGTGACGGTCTCTACGCCGAGGGCAGGATAGCCCTGTACGGGCAAGGCGAAGTCCGCAACGGGCACATGATGACCTGCGCCGTCGACACGCGCCCATTCCGTGAGGATAAACTGTTCCGCCGGATCGAACCGGAGAAGTACTACCCGATTTACGGCGATGCGGGCGAACTGAGGTTCAACACCGCCTCGCGGAGCGGCACCTACCTGCGTCTCGATCACCGCCGCTACAACGCGATGCTGGGCGATTTCAAAACCGATCTCGGTACGGCGGAATTCACCAAGTACCACCGGTCGTTCAACGGAATCAGGGGCGGTGTCCTGTTCGATCGCGGCACGGTGGACGCATTCGCCACGCGAACCGACCAGGTCACGTACCAGGAGGAGATCCCGGCGGACGGAACGAGCGGATTCTACTTCCTGACGCACTACCCGCTCATCGAGAACAGCGAGAAGATCCGGATCGAGGTGCGGGACCGGTACCGACCGGAACGGATACTGCGCGTCGACGACAAGCAGGTGAACCGCGATTACGACATCAACTACATGGACGGGAGCATACTTTTCAAGGAGGCGGTCCCCGCCATGGACGATTACCTGAATCCGGTGACGATCGTCGTGAGCTACGAATGCGCAAACGCCGGCGAGCAGAACTTCATCTACGGGATGCGGGCCTCGGTGAATGTCACGGACAGTCTTGCCGTCGGGGTCACGGGGATTCTCGAGGAGGAAGGGGTCGAGAACTCATCACTCGTCGGCATCGACATCGCGGGGCATATCCAACGTGATGTCGTTCTGGAGAGCGAGTACGCGTACAGCGAGAAATTCCTCCTGGGCGGCGGAAATGCATTCCGCGTGAAGCTGGGCGGAAACCACGGCGGCGCCTTCAAATGGAACGCGTACGTGCGCGACGTCGACAAAAATTTCTTCAATCCGTCGTTCACCGGCGGGAAGACAGAACTCGGCAGCACCAAGTACGGCGCCGAGGCCGATTACCGATTCAATCCATACCTGTCGTTCAGAACGAAAGGATACCGGCACCGGTTCCGCGAGCGCGACGAGGTGAAGGATTACCTCGATGTTACGGGGAGTTACGGAACGAAGGCGCTGAACGGGAAACTCGGGTTCGCCGCGACCGGGCACAGTGACACGCGCGACGGGAATCACGACGCGGTCCTCGTGCTGGCCGGCATCGGCGTCGACCGGGGGGATACGCGCGGGGCGCTGGAATGGGATCAGATCCTTGCCGGCGAGGAGGTCCAGGAGTACCCCAACCGGCTCCAGGCGAGTCTTTCACGCCGCCTCTACCGGTCCCTGAGTGCCGTTCTCAAGCACGAGTACCGCACGGGGAGCCGGACCGGCACGCGGCACCTCACGCAGCTCGGCGTCGAGTCGAACGTCACCGAGGATCTCCACGTTTTCTCCCGCTATCGTCTCGAGGGCGCGATGAGCGGCGAGCGCGGCCAGGCGACGATCGGGATCAAGAACCGATTCCGGCTTTCGAGCGCTCTCACCGCCACCTTCTCCGCGGAGAAGCTCGCGACAGTCAGCGGGTACGCGACGGATGATTTCCTCTCACTCGCGACAGGCTGGCTCTACACTCCCGCCGGGGCGGACCATCGCGTCAAGGGTGACTACGAGATACGCATCGAGACGGAGCGCAGAAAGCATCTCGCCGGGCTCGCCGCCTTGAAGCGGATGAGCGGACACTGGTCGGTCCTCGCGAAGGGGGATCTCTGGTACTCCGATGAGAAAATCGAGATGGACCGCGTGAAGGGAAGCACGACGATCGGATTCTCGCTGCGGCCGGTCGAGACGGGCTCGCTCACGCTCCTCGCCCTGCTCAGGGGCAATTACGAGAAGAACAGCCCGGCGCATCCCGGGGCGGTCGACAAGGAGTTCATGACGTCGTTCGAGGCGAACTACGCGATGAACCGCAACTGGGAGCTCGAGGGCAAGGTCGCCGCCCGGTGGGTGCGGAATGCGTTCGAGTCGTACGTCGCGGACGCGTCGGCATTTCTCTACCAGGCCAAGGTCATACGGGTGATCGCCGGTGCATGGGATGTCGGCGTCACGGGACGTGTCGTCCACCAGCGGGAAACGCGGACGGTCCGTTACGGCGGTGGCGTCGAGGCGGGGAGGCGCCTCGCGAACAATCTCTGGCTCGGCGTGGGGTACGACTTCGGCGGTCACGACGACCGTGACGCCGCGATAAACGATTTCCAGCGGAACGGGTTTTACGTGAAGCTGAAGCTGAAATTCAACGAGAAGATCATGGAATACTTCCGGGGGGATGAGTAGTGCGGGATCCGAACACGAGACAGGCCGTGTGTTATGCGGTGGTGCCTGCGGCGTTTTTCCTCGCGATTCTCCTCGCGGCGGCCGCCGTATGCGGCGGCGAGCTGATAGAGGGGGGCGATTTCGAGACGGGCGGTTTCGGCGCAGCGTGGGTGCACGGCGCCGGGAGCATCTCGGGCCCGCTCAATCCAGACTGGGCGGATCACATGGTCGTGCTAGATCTTCCCCACGGCGGGAACTACTCGGCGCTCCTCGGATTCAAGTACACACACCTCCAGCAGAAGCGGTACGCCTTCATGTACCAGGATGTATTGATACCGGCCGCCATCTCAAGTGCGACGCTCCATTTTGCCTTCCGGCAGCAGGGGTACGACGGTCTCAGCAACGATCCCTTCACGGTGGAGGTGCGGGACCTGGCGGACAACACGCTCGCAACGGTCGTGAGCTTCGCATTCCCCGAGCGCGATTTCCAGTTCAAGGACAGCGGATGGATCGATGATGACGGCGTCGGCCCCGCCGGTTTCGACATGACGCCGTTCGCGGGCCAAACGGTCCGTCTCTATTTCAGGCAGCAGAACGGCAACGACAACACGTACGAGACCTGGGTCTTCGTGGATGATGTATCGCTCGTATTCAAACGGTTCGTTGATCTCATCGTCGACGGCGAGGGGAACGATCTCTTCGGCGATCCGGGCACGGGCGACGGCGGCACGGCCGTACGGAGCGGGGAGGCGGGCGAAACGATTCTCTACCGGCTCGATGTGGAGAACGAGGGGCCGGACGACGATGCATACACGATCACGGCCGCTCCCCCGGTGGGCTGGAACATCATTCTCCGGTATGACGGCATCGATTACGGTTTCCCCTGGACGACGCCGGTCGTACCCGCCGGCTCTGCGATCGATGCGGAGGTGCTCGTCACGATACCGCCGGGTGAGGCGGTCGGCGGGTACACGACGGTGATCGATGCCGCGTCGGTGGCGATCGGCGATCGTTCCGACAGCGCGGAGCTCGTGACCAACGTCGTTCCGGCGCGTCACCTGACCGATCTCGCCGTTGACGGGAACGGCGCCGGGGTGATCGATCCCGCCGGGGGCGGCGGCGTATCGTACGCGAGCGCGAGTCCCGATACCGAGGTGACATTCCAGGTGGACCTGCGAAACGCGGGCACTCAGGCCGATTCGTTCTTCGTGTGGTTCAGGCCGGCTGCGCCCCTTGCCGCCGTGATCGAGGACGGCGCCGCGATCCATACCGGCGCATTCGCGACGGGTATGGTGAATCCCGGCGGCACGCTCCCGTACACGCTGCGGGTGACCGTGCCCGTGGTGATCCTCGGCGCCGACTACACGACCTTCGTGTACGCGAAATCGCTCACCGACACCCTGAAGAAGGACGGTGTGCGGGCCGTGACGCGCGTGCTCGCGCCGGCGGTCGATATCGTCATCTGCGGAAGCGGCGAGGATATCGTCGATGCGACCGGCGCGGGCCTCGGGGGAAGCGGCACGGTCGCGGGGACGCGGGGGAACACGGTCCATTTCCCGTTTACCCTCCAGAACGAGGGAGGCGTCGTCGATTCGTTCACGTTCTCCTGGGACGACATAAAGGGCGCGTGGAGCGCGCAGATCTACGACGGTGTCTCGTACCATCCCCTGCCCTGGACGACGCCGTCCGTGGAACCGGGCGGCGAAAGGGATTATCTCCTCGCCGTGACGATTCCTGGCAATGCAACGTACGGAACGTACACATCCATTCTCGAAGCGGTGTCGCTGGTGAATGGAAGCGTGCGTGAGAGTGTCAGGGCGAACATTGCCGTGTGCTCCGGCTTCGAGGAGGTCGACCTGCTGATCGACGGCAACGGCGATGATGTGTACGGGCCGCTCGGAACGGGGCTCGGGGGGAGCTCGGCCGCCGCGGCGGGCCCCGGTGAAACGGTCACCTTCACCATCACGGTCGAGAACGAGGGGGGCGAGGATCTCTTCGATCTCGAATGGTTCGCGCCTCCCGGCTGGGAAGCGGTGATCGGCGATTCGGCCGGGGCGATGCGCGGCGTGCCGGCGGGAACGTACGTGCTGGAGGTCCGCATTCCCGCGGCGTGCGCCGGCGGCACGTTCGATGTCGTCTTGGACGGCAGGAAGACGAACAAGCCCTTCTTCATCGACAGCGTCAAGGGGATCGTATCGGTCGGGTACGCCCATATCGTCGACGCCCTCGTCGACGGCGACGGGGACGAGGCATTCGGCGTGCCGGGCACGGGGAACGGTGGTTTCTCGATGAGGGAGACCATCGGCGGTGAAACGGTGCAGTTCGTGATCGAGCTCCAGAACCAGGGCGGCGAGGTGGAAGGGTACCAGCTCTTATGGAGCGGCATCGCGGGCTGGAATGCGACCGTGGACGGCTCGACTTCACCGTACGTCACCGCGGCGGTCCCGGCGGGCGGCTCGGGTTTCTACGTATTCGCGGTGATCGCTCCGGCCGCGGCGCCGGTGGGCGATTACGATTTTTGCGTCGATGTGGTCTCGACCGTCGATCCAAACAATACCGAGAGCGTAACGGCGCGCGTGCGCATCGTCCAGCCGCCGCGGATCGATCTCGTGATCGACGGCGACGGCGGCGGCGCCATGGCACCGGTCGGCTCGGGCTCGGGCGGGCGCTCGCTCGTCTTCGGCGATCCCGGCACGATCGTGACCGCCGTGCTCGAGGTGACGAACCGGGGCGGTTTCGCCGACTCGTTCCGTATCGCGTGGCAGGATCCCGTCGGGTGGCCGGCCGGGGCGGTCGTCGTTTCCGACGGAGCGGCCGATCACTCCTCCCCATTCGTGACCGGCCCGATCGCTCCGGGCGCTTCCCGCATCTACACGGTGAGGATATCCGTGCCGGCCGCGGCGGAGCCACGCAGCACGTTCATCATGGACGGCATCTCCCTTGCGCAGCCGTCCGAGGATAGCGTCCTCCTGGAAGTCGTGGCGGCCTGCTTTATCACCGGGACGGTTTTCGACGATATGGACCACGACGGCACACTCGATCCCGGTGAGGGCGGATGGAGTGGAATCACCGTCATCCTCACCGATCCGGGCGGCGATATCACGGCGGTCACGGGGGTCTCCGGTGCGTATCTCTTCGAGGCGCCGGCCGGCCTC
>DATKWS010000177.1:0-3575 GCA_035529435.1 Patescibacteria group bacterium | reverse complement strand
GTGAAATGGTGGTAAACCGATGATTTCTGATACGGACGGTATCCGCGTCGGCCTTGCGCAGATGAACCCGACCGTGGGGGATCTGGACGGCAACCTGCGGAAGATCAAAAAGGGAATACGCGAGGCGAAGCGTCTCGGCGTCCAGCTCCTCGCCTTCCCCGAGATGATGATCTGCGGGTACCCACCCGAGGATCTCCTGCTCAAGCCGCGGTTCCTCGCAGACTGCGAGGCGGCGCTCGAGGAGGCGGCGCGCGCGGCGCGGGGGATCGCGGTCATCATCGGCTCACCCGAGCCGCCGGCCGAACGCGGCGGACGGCCGTACAACACCTCATGCGTGCTGATGCGCGGCGCGGTTGCCGCCCGGTACCGCAAGATCAACCTCCCCAATTACGGTGTATTCGATGAGAAACGCTACTTCGAGCCGGGCGGGACGGCGGTCGTCGTGAACTTCGGGGTTGCGACGATCGGCCTCAGCATTTGCGAGGATGTCTGGGTCGATGACGGTCCGTCGGCGCTCCAGGTACGGCACGGCAGGGTGCGGATCATCGTGAATATATCCGCCTCGCCGTACCACCGGCGCAAGGGGCCGGAGCGGGAGAGGCTGATGCTGCGCCGTGCGCGCGAGAACCGGTGCCATCTCTGCTATGTCAACCTCGTCGGCGGCCAGGACGAGCTGATATTCGACGGGGGGAGCGTCATCGCTTCGCCCGGCGGCCGGACGATCGCCCGCGGCACGCCGTTCCGCGAGGACCTGATCGTTGCCGATATTCCTCTCGCGCCGGCGAAACAGCGGCCCGTCCCGAAGCGTTCACGACCGATTTTCACCGGAACGCCGGCCGAGATATGCCGGGGACTCGAACTGATCGATCTTCCGCCGCTCCCGGCGCGCCGCCCGCTGCCGCGGCTCCCGCGGCGCCGCACGAGTCACCTGAAACCGGATGCGGAGGTGTACGAGGCGCTCGTACTCGGCACGCGCGACTATGTCGAAAAAAACGGATTCAAGGGGGTCATACTGGGTATCAGCGGCGGGATCGACTCGGCGATCGCCGCGGCGATCGCCGTCGACGCGCTCGGGGCCGGTCGCGTGAAAGGCGTCACGATGCCGTCCGCATACACGTCGAACGCCACGCTGCGCGATTCGCGGCTCCTCGCCGGGCGCCTCGGGATACGGCTCTACGAGTTTCCGATAGCGGGCATCCTCGACGCCTACCTCGCGTCCCTGCGGGGATCATCGGTGCGTGTGGGAATGGATGTGACGGAGGAAAACCTCCAGGCCCGCATACGTGGAAACCTCCTCATGGCGCTGTCCAACAAGTACGGCTGGCTGGTCCTCGCAACGGGCAACAAGAGCGAGGTCGCCGTGGGGTATTGCACACTGTACGGGGACATGGCGGGGGGCTTCTCCATTCTCAAGGATGTCCCCAAGACGCTCGTCTACACGCTGAGTCGTTACCGGAACCGCACCGCTGGCCGGGAGATTATCCCGCGATCGATCATCCGCCGTACGCCGTCGGCCGAGCTGCGCCCGGACCAAACGGACCAGGACACCCTGCCGCAGTATCCCGTTCTCGATCGCATCATCGAGCTGTACGTCGAGAACGATATGGCATTCGACGAGATCGTCGCGGCGGGAATCGACCCGGTGACGGCGCGGCGGACCATACAGATGATCGACACAAACGAGTACAAGCGGCGCCAGGGAGCGCCGGGGATCAAGATCACACCGAAGGCGTTCGGGCGCGACCGCCGGTTGCCGATCACCAACCGCTACCCGGGGGCAGGGAAGGATCCGGGGGCGGAGCGGAAACCGAAGGCGGGGAAAACCCCGGGTGCAGGGAGGGATCGGAACGCATGATGGATGCAGCACGCCGCAAAGACGATCACGGCTCATTCACGATCAGGGACTACCGGCCGGAGGATTTCCCCGGCGTCGTCTCGGTGATAAAGTCGGTCTACAACGATTACAACTACCGCATGGATTACAACGAATTCGACCGGGACCTCGCCGATATCGACTCGACGTACATCGACTCGGGGGGCGCATTCTGGGTGCTCGATAGGGGCGGTGCGATCGTCGGCACGATCGGTGTCATACCCGAGGCTACCGAGTCATGCGAGCTGCGGCGCCTCTACCTCAAGGCGCCCTACCGCGGGAAAGGGTGGGGAACGAAGATGGTGCGGCGCGTGATCGACTGGGCCGAGAGCCACGGCTTCAGGCGGATATTCCTCTGGTCGGACGTTCTCTTCGAGCCGGCCCACCATCTCTACGTGAAATCGGGATTCACGCCGACCAACAAGACCCGCGCCATCGACCCGATGAATCCGACCAGCGTCGAGCGGTATTTCATCCGGGAGAAATAACTTCAAGGGAATGCGGGGTCAGGCGGCCCCGCATCCTCCACTACCAGCAGGATCGAAATACAACGTTACGCCTGAAATGACGCGTTTCGCGCCTATTTTTTCAGCACGATCTTTCCCGACGCCGTGCCGAGATGGATCTCCGGATCGTTCCCGCCCTTGGAGAACGACTTGCGGACATACATCTGGTCCCACTGCTCGAATTCTTCCTCTTCCTCGAAGTCGAAGGGACACGTGATGTTGCCCCGGTGCTTCCTGGTCTCGAACTCGAAGTAGCCTTTCACCGGATTGCCGTTATAGTCGAGGGTAATGTCGCCGGATGCGGCGGAAAGGCTCAGATCGTACTCGCTGGTCCCGGCCAGGACGACCTTCACCGATCCCGACGCCGTCGAAAAGCTGCTCGCGCCCTCGACCTCGATACCCTCCGCGGTGATCTCGCCGCTGGCGCAGCTCAGATCGAAGACTCCCTTGGAATCGGTTATGTCGATCTCGCCCGAAGCCGTGCTGATGTTTATCTCACCGCCGACATCGACACCCTCCACATCGCCGCTCGCCGTGGAGATTTCTATTTCACCTCTGCCCTTGGTGATGTTGACGTCCCCGCTGGCCGTGGAAACATCTATATCCCCGCTGACATCCTCGAGATCGATATCACCGGAGGCGGTGCTCGCCTCGACCTCCCCGATCGGGCCCGTAATCTCGATATCACCCGACGCCGTGGAATACTCGACATCCGCGCCTTCGGGCACCATCAACGTCCAGCTCACATCCCCGCTGGATGAGCCTCCGTGCCAGCGCTCCTTGATCACCAGCTTGCCGTTTTTCTCATCGATCTTGTAATCGAAGGCATCCTCAGGATCGACATCGTAGACGAGATCGACGATCACCTTGTTGGAGCGATGCGTCTTGACGACGCAGTCACCGCTCACCGTACCGAGTTTGATCGACTTTACGCCGTCGAACTCCTTGTGGACCTCATTCTCCCGTGCGGTGAGCGGAGCGCCGCACGCCAGCACGAGAATCACGGCCACGACGACGGCCATCATTCCCTTTCTCATCCTCTTCCTCCTTTCGTTGCTCACAAAAAACGCCTGCCAATTGAATCTTTCACCAATGATACGTAATGAGCGCCCTCCGGGTCGTCCGGAATTGCAATGTAGAACGGAAAAATGGTTCGACATTGCCATTTCGGAGCCGCCGCGTGCGATCAGTGGTTA
>DATKWS010000176.1:0-2989 GCA_035529435.1 Patescibacteria group bacterium | reverse complement strand
CGGGACAGCAGATCGACGATGTAATCGGCGATATACCCGCCCCCGTTGAACCGCTCGTCTATGACCGCTCCTTTCCTGTCCCTCTGGGCGAAGTAGTATCGGTTGAAGCTCGTGTACCCGGCCACCGATGTATTGGGCAGCCACACATAGGCAAGCTTGCCGCCTGACAGCTCGTCGACCGTTCTGCGATTGCCCTCGATCCAGGCGCGCCTGCGGAGCGCCGTCTCGTCGCCGACCGGGACCACGGTAACTTCCCGCGCCCCCTCCATGACCGGCTTGTCGTTCACGGTGATAGTGATCTGCCTATCGGCTGTGTGATCGAAGAGGCTGTAGAGATTCATGTCCGCATCGAGTGGGATGCCGCCCGCGGCCAGCAGATAATCACCTTCCCGCACATTGATTCCCGGGCCGCTGAGGGGCGCCCTGAGCTCCGGATTCCAGTTTTCGCCCGTGTAGATCTTCGCGATGCGGAACCGGCCGTTATTCTTCTCGAAATCCGCGCCGAGCAGACCCATCGGCACCCGTTCCACATCCGGCCAGTCGCCCCCGCCGGTGAATGAATGTCCGATTGCCGTCTCGCCGCCGAGGATATCGAGGATATAGGTCAGATCGGCCCGGTGCCGGACATGATCGACCCACGGTCCATACGTTTCGTACGCCCAATCGAGATCGAGCCCGTGCACGTTGTCGACGTAGAAGTAATCCCTCTGGAATCGCCAGGCTTCCCTGAATATCTGCTTCCACTCGGCCGGCGGGTCGACCTTCATGCGCATCTCGGGCGTCTTTATCTTGTCCTCACCCGGTTTTATCTCCCCGTTCGCGCCGGCGATCGACCACTGATTCGGCCCCATCGAGTACAGCAACTTTTCCCCGTCGGCCGACAGCACGTAGTCGGTGACGCCGCTCAGTATCTCCTTCGACTCGCGATCCTTCATCACGTAGCGGTGAAGCACGAGGCGCTCCTCCCCCTGCCGCCCCTCCAGGTAGTAGATCGTGCCTTCCGTTCCCGCCGCGAGCGCGCGGTAGTCGCGCGGGGGGATATCGAGTGCGATTATCCGCTGATCGATGCCGTCGAGATCACACCGGACCTCGACGTCCTTTTCATCTTCATCTTTTTTATCTTTATCCCCGGCCTCCTCTTCCTTGTCGCCCGATTTGTCGCCGGCCTTCTCCTCGTCATCGCTTTCGGGCAGCAGCGGGGAGGGCTCGTCGGCCGAAAGAACCACCAGGTAAATGCCCCGCCTGACCGGGCGCTCCAGTGAGCTGAGATCGAGCCACCCCACATTGAGGCCGTAATCGGTGCTGGCGAGAAAATAGATATACTTCCCGCCGGCATCCCAGGCGGGGGATTTACAATCGGACATCCCATCCGTCAGCCGGAACGACTCGCCCTTCTCGAGGGAATAGAGGAAGACGGCGTTGTACTGATTCGTCAGCCGCTTCGTGTAGGCGATCCATTTCGAGTCCGGCGACCATTCGGGGTATATCGTGCGTTCCGGATGTGCGAACCCCTCGTTGTCGATCAGGGTCGCCTTCCCCGTGTCGATGTTCACGACCCAGAGATTCCGGTCGGCGTCCCCGAAACTGATATGCTTGGAGTCGGGCGACCAGGCCGGGGTGTAGAAGAAGGTTGGATTTTTGAGCTCGATTGTTTTCCGGTCCTGCCCGTACTGATCCGCAATGACGAGTTGGTACTCCCCGCCCTCGTCGGAGAACCAGCTGATGCGCGTTCCGTCGGGTGACCAGGCCGGCTCTCTCTCGGCGCTGCCGGAGCTCACCGTGATGTTTCGGACATCCCCCTTCTCGGCGGGAACGGTGAAGATATCACCGCGCGCCTCGAATACGGCCCGCTTGCCGCTGGGAGAGAGCGCCCGGCTCGTGATCTGGCCGCCGACATCCTCCCAGTGCGGCCTCGACCAGGGCATATCCCCCCGAACGGTGATCGACAGTTTCTCGGGCTCACCCGATGCGGGGTCCAGGGTATGGAGGTAGCCGCCGTTCTCGAATATCAGCGCGCCGTCGCCCGCCTCCAGATTCTTGCAGTCGAACTCCTTGAAAAATGTCACCTGCTCGAGGCTCTTCGTTTTCAGATCGTACGACCAGATGTTCATGGCATAGTCACGATCTGAGAGAAAATATATCTTGTCGCCGATCCAGGCCGGTGTGTTGTCATTCGCTCCGTCCCAGGGCAGCTTCTCGACTTCAAGACTCTTCAAGTCGATGATCCGGATCGGGTTGTTCTGCCCTCCGCGGTAGTTGCGCCACTCCGATTCCCAGGGCCAGATCATCTGGTAGACGAACCGCGTGCCGTCCGGGGAGTATTCCCCCTCGGCCACACGCGGAATCGGGAGCGGCTCCGGCATCCCGCCGTCGAGGGAGATCTTCCAGAACTTGGGGTAGTTGAGCGGCACATTCGTCCTGCCCGATGCGAATACGATATACTTCCCGTCATTCGTCCAGCCGCGGACCGCGTCATACGACGGATGCCAGGTCAACCGTTTCGGTTCGCCACCCGCGGCCGGAACGACATACACATCCTGATTGCCGTCATACTCGCCGGAAAAGGCGATCAACGTTCCGTCGGGCGAGAAGTGTGGATGTGTCTCGGCGCCCTGAAACGAGGTGAGGCGGCGCGCCTCGGTGCCGTCCAACCGCGTGACCCAGATATCATTGGCGTACACGAAAGCGCTATGGGATTCGCTGATATCGGGGGCGCGCAGGAGGCGCGTTTCCTGCGCCGCCGAATCCGGTGAAGCGAAGATGAGCAGGCCGCAGAGAATACAAATCGTCGTCCGTATCATTTCAACCTCCCTGACCGGCGTGAGTCGATTCGGAGTAGCCCGGGCCCTTTACCATTCACCAGCCCGGATCGAGTGTACTGTAGACCGATTGGGATGACAAACTCTATTGTCGTTCCGTGTTCCGGCGGATCGCTTGCAGTTCATGCAGCATCTCATGAAAAATATCGCCCGGGACCGCAACGGTTTCC
>DATKWS010000175.1:0-6945 GCA_035529435.1 Patescibacteria group bacterium | reverse complement strand
CCGACGCGGCCGTCCGTCTCTACGAGCGTTTCGCATCCCGGCCGAGGCTGCGCCGCGAGCAGATACTCCGCCTGCGGGAGGACAAGTCATACGATATCTCGGAAGCCGCGCGGGATCTCGGGTACGCACCGATGCCGTTCCCCGTAGGGATCGGACGCCAAATCGCGCTCATGGGATTTGCGTAGGTGTTCCCTCCGTTGCTCGTTACGGCACTCACACCGAGCGGGCCGGTCGACCCTCACTCGATCTCGTCGATGCCGACGACCGTGATCTCGCCGAGCCCCTCGAGCTGATCCTTCGTCTCCGCGTAATTGGTGAGTATCAGCATGAAGCAATCGTCCGTGTGGAAGTAGTCCCGCGCGGCCGCCTGTATCTGTTCCCCCCCGACGCCCTCTATATTCACGCGGTAATCCTCGATGAAGGTATCCTCGAGGCCGAGAAACGAGAGGCGCGTCAGCCACCATGCAAGATCGTCGTTGGTTTCGAGATCGAACGGGAAGAGGCCCGAGAGGTAACGCTTGGTCTTGTCGATCTCCTCCCCGCCCACCGGCACGGTCCGTACCTTCTCGATCTCGCCCAGGGTCACATCGATCGTCTCGCGCAGCGTTTCATTCTTCGTGAATGTATAGATGCCGAAGATGCCGCCGTGGCGCATCTGGTACAGCCTGCTGCTCACATGGTAGGTGAGCCCGCGGGTCACACGGACCTCGTCGACGAGACGTGAGGTGAATCCGCCTCCCAGCAGCGTGTTGGCGACCTGGAGTGGAAAGTAATCGGGCGTGTTCATCGGGGCGGCGATGTTCCCGATCCGTATCTGGCTCTGCGTGAGATCGGGCTTGTCGATCACGAGTATCCTGAGGCCGGGGAACCGCTTCATCTCGAGCGGCTCGACGTACGCCGGCTCGCCGGTGGCCGTCTTCCAGCCGCCCAGTGCCTTCTCGACCAGCTTCAGCGCCTTCGTCCCCTTGACATCCCCCACAACGGCGAGGAGGCTTCCGTCGGGACGGAAATACTTCCCGTGGAAACCGGCGATATCATCCCGCGTGAGATTCGACACGCTCCTCTCGGAACCGTCGGCGGGACGCGCGTACGGATGATCGCCCACCATGGCCCTCACGAACTCGCGGCTCGCCAGCGAACCGGGGCGTTCCTTGACCTGCCGGATGCCGCCGATCACCAGGCCACGCTCCCGTTCCAGCTCTTCCGCCGGGAAGTCGGGCCTGAGCACCACCAAGGCCATGTACTCGAGCGCGAGGGGAAGATCCTCCGACATGAAGGAGCCCATGACCGTGGTGTACTCGACGCCGGTGTTCACATCGAGACGGCCTCCCACATTCTCTATGGTCTCGGAGATCTCATTGGCCCCGAGGCCGCCCGCCCCCTTCGTGAGGAGCCGTCCCGTGAGATTCGCCGCTCCCTCCATCCCCACCGGGTCCTGGGCCGCACCCACCGGCACGAGAAGGAACAGGGACACGAGCGGCACCTCGCGCGTTTCCATTATAAAAACCTTCAGGCCGTTATCGAGGATCCGCTCCTCGTACGCCGGAAGGGCGATCTTGTTCGGCCCCGCGAGAATGGACGCCGGGATCAAGAGGACGAGTACCACCAGAGCAACAGCAACGCTTCTTTTCATCGTGATATCCTTCCTTATCCTTCCGCGCCTTCGGGTACCAGCGTAACGACATTCCGCCGCCCGGAGCGCAGGTATTTCTCCGCGACCCGTTTCACATCATCCACCGTCACGGCGTCGTATCCCTCCCGGAGCCGGAACAACCCGTGGTAATCGCCGAGCAGGAGCTCGGCGCGGCCGATCATGCTTGCTTTGCCGTTCACCGTCTGCATCCGCCGCACGAGGTTGACGGCGATCTGCTTGCGGGCGCGCGCGAGCTCCTCTTCGGTCACGCCGTTCGCGATGAGCGAATCGACGGCGGCGTAGATGGCATCTTCCGCCTCGGCCGTCGTGTGCCCCGGCTTCATCTTCACGTCGAAGTAGAAGAGGTCGGGATCGATCCGCCATGAGTACTCGGTATAGACGGAGAGCGCGATCTCCAGATCACGAACGAGCAGCCGGTACAGCCGCGAGCTGCGCCCCGTGGTGAGAACGCCCTGGAGAATCTCGAGTGCGAAGAAATCATCGGACTGCATCCCGGGAACGAGGTACGCGATCATCACGGCGGGGAGCTCGGCGGCCTTGCGAACCTCGGCGCGCCGCTCGCCCCACTGCTCCGGCTCGACGGTCCGCACCGGCGCGGGCGGCTCCTGCGCCGGGATATCGTCGTAGTAGCGATGGATCAGCTCGAGCGCCTCCCCGGAGTCGAAGTCCCCCGCGACGATCAGGACGGCATTGTCGGGGGCGTAGTAGGTCCTGAAGTAGTTCACGCAATCGTTGCGGTCGATCCCCTCGAGGTCGGACATCCAGCCGAGTACCGGCCACCGGTACGGATGGGCCTTGAAGGCGAGCGCGTAGAGCTCCTCGTACATCGCTCCATCGATCGAGTTGTCGATCGAATTGCGCCGCTCCTCCATCACCACGCCCATCTCCGATTCGATATATTTCGGATCGAGGGCGAGCGATTTGATCCGGTCGGAGTCGAGATCGAAGGTGAGCTCGAGTATATCGCTCGCAATGTCCTCGTAGTAGGCGGTCATGTCCTTCGATGTGAATGCGTTCGAGGTCCCGCCGTTCGCCTCGAGCACACGGTCGAACTCCTTCGGCCCGTACTTCCCGGCGCCGTTGAACATCATGTGCTCCATGAAGTGCGAGATCCCCGTGATGCCGGGACGTTCGTTGCGGCTTCCCACGCGGAAAAAGGTGTAGCGGCTGATGACGGGAGCCGAATGATCCTCCAGCAGGATGACCTTGAGGCCGTTGTCGAGGGTGGTCACCGTCGCGTCGAGCTCGAAGAGCGGTGACGGGGCGGCCTGCTCCGCCGCGGCCGCGGCGGGCCCGGCGGGCGCCGCCTGCGGCACACACCACAGTGCGATAACGAGGGCGGCGAATGAAACCACCGATCCCATGAACTGATTTCTCCAAACTGTCATACGCGCAATCCTTTCTTCTCCGAGCCGATGCCCTTACATCCGTAATTGCGACGGCCCCATCACATCGGGGCCACCCCTCAACGATAACCAACCGCCTCGTCTCTTTCAAATAATTTAAATCCCAACAAATAATTACGTTGCCGTACCGGATCGTTCGCCGCTCGCCATGCCCGCAGACGCGGCGGGGGCGGCAATCTGCTTTACTTCACCGTGAAATGCGGTATAGTGGTACCTATTCAATACGAGGTACGTGGAAAATTGTAAAATGATGCAATAAAGGAAGGATAGAATGAAACGGCTGATCGCATTCGTCACCGTCGCCGCACTCACCGCCTCGCTTCTCCTGGCAGGCTGCGGCAAGAAGCAGGAAAAACAGAAACTCCATCCCTCGGAGGTCACGGACATGATCTTCGACAGTGTCATGGTCTTCGCGAGTCGGGGAGAGATCACCTCGCAGAATGAATTCAACGCGAAGCGCAACGAGATCGCGGCGGGGTATGCCGGATCCCTCCAGGCCGAGGGCCTCGACGGGGAAGGATTGCTCGATTACGGCAAGGTCCTGTACTGGGGCGGTCAGAAGGGCCGGGCGCGGGAAGTGCTGCAAGAGCTGGCGAACGGCGACGACGGGACCGCCCGGAACGCGTACCGCGAGCTGATCACGATGGAGATCGAAGGGGGCGACTTCGCGAAGGTCGAGGAGATGATGGCGGGATTTCGCCGGCGGTTCCCGTACACCCCCGAGTACGAGGCCAACCTCTACGGTCCCTGCCAGGACCTCGCCGGGCGCTACAACGAGTTGAACCGCCCGGAGGATGCGATCAGGATCCTCATGGAGGAGCTCGAATCGCTGCCCCTCGACGCTCCGTACACATCGTACTACCTCGCCGACGAGCTGACGCCGCTCCTGATGGAGAAGGATCGTATCGCCGAGGGCCAGGAGCTGTTCAGGCAGTACCGGGCGAACCTGGTGGGTGCGCTCGGCGTGCACGTCACGAGTACGGCATACAGCGATTCCTTTACGCAGCAGGACGATCCCATCGCCACGAAGTACGGCCAGCACCTCGAAACGCTCTCCACCCTCGTCCAGCGTCTCGGCATGATCGGTACGGAGGCGCCGGACTTCACCTTCGTGCACGTCTATAACGAGAAATTGTCGATCAAGCTCAAGACGTTCCGGGGCAAGGTGATGATTCTCGACTTCTGGGCCACGTGGTGCATGCCGTGCATGATGGCGTTCCCGGAATTACGCGAGCTGTACAATAGATTCCGTGACCGCGGCCTGGCGGTGCTGGGTATTACGAGCTTCCAGGGAATGTACCGCGATCTCGAAACGGGCGAGACGGAAGGCTCGCGCGAGGACAAGCTCAATCCCGACCGTGAGATCGAGCTGACCGGCGCATTCATAGAAAAACACGGCATGACATGGCCGTGCGCATTCTCGAACCGCCCGGTCTTCGATCCCGAGTACGGGATCATGGGTATTCCGACATTCGTCATACTGGACCGTGAAGGGCGCATACGCCTGATCCAGACCGGCATCGGGCTGAAGGCGCAGAAGTTGCGCATGATCGAGAAACTGATGAAGGAACGCTAGCAGCAGGTGTATCAAACTGTAGCAAATTGTATCAGCAGATACTGAATCGCAGCGACAGATAACTAAATGAGTTAAGCTTTGTGACTTTTCCCAGATACACTTCGTAACGCACCCTGCGCTCGGTGCATTTTTTGATATCGGTTTCAAAATCACCGCCACGCTCCATCCGCCCCCGGCACGTGAAACATTGTAATCTTTTTTAAATTAAATGGTTAACGGACCCGGCGCCGCTGTTCCAAATCGCTGATTTCAACAAATTGTTCCCGCATCCGGCATTTGGAATCGAATTTGTATATTCGAATCCTGAAGATCGCGATGGAAACATCCCTGGGAAGGGAGACAACCATGGAGGAGGTGGAAGATGCGTTATGGAACATTCGCAGCGGCGCTCTGCGTGCTGTGCACTGCACTCCTGATAGCGTGCGATGCCGATCGCGGGGTGACGCCCGTGCGAATCGACGCAGGGGATGAAGCGCGCGTCGGGGAGATACACAACGCATTCGTGTCTGCGTACCTGCGGGCACGTGCCGATTATTCCGGCATCAGCCGGGAGGAACGAATTCGATTGTATGTGCAGACGGCCCGGCAGGTCTGCGCGGAGAACGGGTACCGCTTCGACCCGACCGAGCGGTTGATGGACGAGTTCCTCGAAACATGCCGCACGTGGCGCGAGGAGGGCATCTGGGATATATACGACCCGGCCGCAGTATCACCGCCCGAGGCCATCGACCGCTTCGTCGAAGCGGGGGTGATCCCCGGGGAGTATGCGCCGCAGCTCAAGCTCATACTCCAGCGCATGCAGCGGGCGGGCAGCGACGGAATCTCAACGGACTCCTCGCTCCCCACGTTTCTTTCCTCGGCTGAATGCACTTCGGATGCGATCCGGGCCGCGAACGATCTGGTTTCATACTCGTGTGCGCTCTGGCGCGAACGGTACGGGACGGTTCCGATCTATATCGTTGACCCCGACGATCCCAACGCGGTGCTGGCAGATAAATGGTGGAAGACGGTACTGAAGTACATGGGTGTCGGCGCATGCGACGGCCTCGCCGGTTGGGGCGCATGGTTCGCCTTCGCCGGCAATCCGTTCGCGGTCGGATATTTCGGTGGTCTCGCATCGGTAGCGGCGTGGGACGCATTTGAAGAACGCGGCTGGTAGGAGGAGGGTGCTGCATGTGGATAGCGGCGATTCTGCTCTCGCAGATTCTACTGGCGATCGTACTCACGATCGTGAGGCGCCTCACCGAGATCAAGAAACCGGCACTGGCCGTCTTCGGGTGCGAACTGTTGTTTGTTCCGCCACTGCTGGCCCTGGCGGAAAGTAAGGAGATGCCGCATCCCGGCATCGTCATTGCCTGTCTCGCCAGCCTCATTATTGGATATGTGCTGCTGGGAGGATCGATGACGGGTCGTGGGACGGTGCCATCGAATTGAACGCATTCTCCGGTTGGCAAGGTGGATGCGCACGTACGGGGAGGGGTGTGTTGACACGGTTCAGCGGAGTCCCAACCAAACGCGAACCATGCACCGCGCTCAACGACGCGGCGTAAGCCGTGAGTACCAGAGGTGAGTGTGCACCTCTCCCCGTCGATAATTAAACAATGCCGTTCACAGGTCTGCGAGTGCAGGACACTCCGTGTTTCGACTTCAAACGTCCTCGACGAAAATGACCCTGACGGAATCCGACATGACCCTTCCCTGATGCATGTGATCGGAACCGTCGGGTATCAGCACACCGTCGCCTGTTTTGAACCGATGCGCACCGCCGTCGAATTCTATCTCGAACAGTCCCTCAAGGACGTACCCGAAGTGCCCCTTTGTACACCAGTGGGGAACCATATCCTTCGAGTACTCGACGAGCCGTATCTGTCTCGATCCATGCTTCACCACCTTTTGCCTCACGCCGGGGATCGGGGATTCCCAGGCGATGGAATCGAAATCGATTTTGTAGGGAACGGCATGCACAATCGAACCTCCTCAATTCACGATTAAATGAAAGGCGGAAATTACCTGCCTCACGAGAGCGGGCCCGCCTGACCGCTCTATTTCCGTCTCGTCACCAGCACGATGTTCGCCTCCGATGAGCGATGACGGTGTTTCACCAATTCCTGATATTCCGCCGATCGGTACCAACGCTCGGCTTCTTCTTCATCGGGGAACCGTATCAATACCGTACGCGTATAGGGCCATTCCCCTTCCAGGACCCGCGGATGTTCGTCAACGGCGACGACGATGCCCTTGTACTTGGAAAATACTTCATCGTACCCGTCCAGATACTTCTGGTACCCGTCGCGATCATTGATGTTGAT
>DATKWS010000174.1:0-2929 GCA_035529435.1 Patescibacteria group bacterium | reverse complement strand
CGGGGGGGAACAGATACAGGCGGCCGCGCGGGACTACTTCCACACGGACGATTGCTTCATGCTGATACTCACCAATTACGCGGAGACGAAGGATCAGCTCGAGGGGCTCGGCGAGATTACGGTCGTCGGCATCGACGAGATCGAGTGACGGCGGTCGTGCTGATGAGTAGCACGGCGCCGCGCGAACGGCCCGGCATGAACAACGCGACAAGCATGGCGCCCCACCTCGATGAGACGGGGCGCCGTTCGTTTTTTCGCGTTGCCGCTCTACCGCGGCGCGCGGCCGATCGGTGAGATGGCGCGATGCACCCTCACGCGCCGCGTGTCTAACGGAGCAGGGACATCTTCTTGATCTGGACGAACGTTCCCGCCTCGAGCCTGCAGAAATAGATGCCACTCGAAACGGGGAGCCCCTTCGCATCCGTTCCATCCCACGCCGCGGTTCCCGTTCCCGCTTCCCGGTATTCATCCACCAGGGTCCGGACCCGCTGGCCGAGGACGTTGAATATCTCGATCTTCACGTGGCAGCCCACGTTCAGGTCGTACTTGATCTCGGTCGTCGGGTTGAACGGATTGGGGTAGTTTTGTGACAGGCTGAACGCGACCGGCGTGCCCGGCTCCCTGTGCTCGGTAGCCAGAACGGGCCTGCTCATGGTGCTCTTTCCGTGAAGATCGATATCCTCCAGCCGGTAGTAGCAGGGTGGTGCCCCGGCCGGGATATCGTAGTCGATGAATGTGTACGATGCGCCTTCGAGCGAGGAGCCGGCGGCGGGGATGAGCCGCTCGTTGATCCGGACGTACGGCCCGTCGATGCCCGTGCCGCGGTGGATGTTGTAACCGGCGTTTTTGATCTCCGCGGCCGTGCTCCATCTGATCTCCACGTATCCATCGAATCCGGTGGCGGAGAATGATTGCAGCTCGACGGCCGTCGACGGCGGCACGTACGTGCAGGTGTCGCACACGAACGAGAACACGCCGCCGCTCTCCTCCGATATATACTGGAGGTACGCATAGTCGGCCAACGCTGTGGCCTTGAAATCTTCATCCGACCCGGGCTCGCCGCCGGTCGTTACGATCCGCCCGGAGGGATCCCTCGTATCGCCCGGTGCGGCCGAGCCGATCGGCTGTCCGAAGTACCGGGCGTACGTCACGCTGTTGGCGATCAGCTGATCGCTCAGGCAAAGCTGCATGGCCGTGCACGTCGCGGGATTGCTGGGGTCGCAATTGATGTTCCAGGGGTAATAGGAATGCGCGTCGCAGATATCGCACACGAGGGAGACGGGAGTTGTCGTCGAGCTGTTCTCATCTCCATCGGTGTAGACGTAGAGATACCCCTCGCCCGCGTGGGGCGAGTTGAGGAGGATATCCGCCGCCGCGCACATCGCCTCGCCCAGCGGGGTCGCTGCCGCGGGACCGGGCACGGCGTCGATCGCGTCGTCCACGAGGTCCTGCTCGTCGCAGAATCCCAGCTCCACGAAGATGCCCTGGGTGTCGAAGTACATGACCGCGACCTTCGGATCGGTGAATTCGAGAAAGATCATCTCGGCATCGTCGTGCGCCATTTCGATCGCGAGATCGAATCTACTCCCCGGACCGGTGGATCTCGACGCCGACATCGAGCCCGTCCGGTCGATGAGCAGAACGAAGTAGTCGGTCTGATCGATATCGAAATCGATCGAGCCGCCGACCAGCCCGAAGTCGCAGTTGCTGTCGTATTTTATCTTGAATATGCCTTCGCCGGTGGGACCGGTGTTGCCCCAGCTGTTCTTGCAGATCCAGCATCCCCCCTCCAGCGAGTCATCGTACCCGATCAGCAGGATCGCGTGGAGTCCAAGCATTGATCCCGTGCTGTGATAGTACACGTCATTGGGGTAGGTCGCGTTTTTATTCCAGTAGTCCATGAAGTCTTGGTAGACCCTGAATCCCGTCCAGAGGGGCCCACCCGCCAGGGCGGCCTTGAACTGGACCTCGTCCTTCGGCGTCAATGTATACCAGTTGGTGAAATTCTCGCTGATCGTGGGGTACGGAGGCGTGCAGGGGGCGTTTGTGGCGGTGTAGGGGAAATCCGCCTCCAGCACGGCGGGATGCGCCTGCATCCAGTTGAACACGTGCACGTTCCCGCCGCCGCATCCCCAGTTCGTGTTGTCGCAGGAGACGACATACTGTTCGGACAGGTCGTACGGGGTCTGGCTGCCCTCGATGAGAATATGCGACTCGAGGCACGCGATGGCGGTGAAGGCCCAGCAGGACCCGCACGCGAGCTGATTTTTGATCGGGGTTATGCAGCCGTGGTCCCGCCAGTCGAGCTTGGAATCCAGCATCGGCAGAACCGGGGAGAAGACGCGCAGCTTCTCTTCGTAGAGAAGCGTGTCGTATTCCTCCGTCAACCCCATGTAGTACTCCTGCGCGCGGACCGGACCGGTCAGGACAACGATGAGCAGGGTTGTTAATAAAAACAGATTTTTCATGGTTCCCCTCCCGTCTC
The DNA here is from genome assembly GCA_035529435.1 of Patescibacteria group bacterium. Classification (GTDB taxonomy): domain Bacteria; phylum Krumholzibacteriota; class Krumholzibacteriia; order Krumholzibacteriales; family Krumholzibacteriaceae; genus DATKWS01. The sequence continues at coordinate 444 of DATKWS010000174.1, read as the reverse complement.
GGGTGAAAAGGTGCGAGTGACAGGTCTGAACGGCGGGATGCCGTTACGCGTGCAATTCTCAATTCATAGGCGCCTCCCCGTGGTCTAGAGATGCCAACACGCTCCAATCGCATGCCGGCCCGATATCACGGGAGCTATGATGATACATCTGCTACAGCCGCTTCATGGATTTGTGCAGGATGTTCGAGTCCCTTACGCGGATACTACAAGAACTCGTGCCCGCCGGCAAGATAATTATGATCGAATATTCGGGATACGGATCGGCTTACCGCATGAGCCGTATCTGGCGGGAAAGGCCATCGCGGAACGGCATCGGTGCGTACCCGAGATCCCGCGCGGCTTCCGAGATATCGTATGACTTGTCCTCCCGCAGGCGGAGTATCTGCTCGCGGCGCAGCCTCGGCCGGGATGCGAAACGCTCGTAGAGACGGACGGCCGCGTCGG
>DATKWS010000173.1:0-5403 GCA_035529435.1 Patescibacteria group bacterium | reverse complement strand
CAAGCCGCTCGTCACTACATCCGAGGCAAGGATATGAATCGCGAACCAGGCGGCCCGCTCCCACCCGTACTCGGGAACGATAAACACGGGATCCGTCGTCACGGCCACGGCCTGTCCACCCACTTCCACGATACCCACATCGACACCGCTCTGCGGTGGGACGATGACCGTGTCGCGCTTCTTGCCGAGACGCGTGTAAATCAGTTCCTCGAAAACTTCCGGCGAGATCTTTCCGATGTCGGGGAGTTTGGATTTCATGAGTCGTTCCTTTCCAAATGATATCATCCTCTTTTTGTATGAATGGTTTTCCTGGGGATCGCCGATTTTCTCCTCTGCATCTCCAGCATATCTTCCAATGTAATGGAGTCCAGGACATCGAGGATGGCGAGTTTAACCCTTTCCCAGACATCCGTGGTAACGCAGCTCTCATGCCGGTGACATATCCCGGGTGAATCGACGCACGCAACAAGTGCCAGCGATCCTTCCACTGCTTGGATGACCGTGCTCAGCCTGATCTCCGATGGCGGATTCGAAAGCTGAAACCCGCCTTTCTGCCCCCTTATGCTGAATATGAGCTCGGCTTTGACAAGGGCATGCATCATGCGCTCCAGATACCGTTCCGATATTTCCTGCCTGCAGGCTATCCTGCTCAGCTTGACCGGCCCGCTGCCGTATGCTTCGGCCAGTTCGAGCATTGCCCGCGCAGCGTACCTCCCTTTAGTGGATAATTTCATCTGGAACTCCTTTCATTATAATTATCACCATATTGGTGATAAATAATATCAACGATCCCCTCGTTTATCAAGGATAATGCAAGGGTGCTGTTTATTTTTCTTGTAAATTAAAGAGAAAAAATGTTGACCGGTTCATTGAGTGTATGCTACCATGCCGTTTGCAGTTAGTAATGAGGGACTATTTCGAGCGCTGCATTCGATATCATCATCAAGAAGTAGTATATACCCTCGTTTGAAGCAAGCATATCCCAATGCTGAAAGGAGCGGTAAACGATGTCCGATCCAAAAGTCAACGAGGAACAGAAGGAAAAAGAGAAGAAGTTCAAGATCGAGAAGCTCGAGGGACGCGAGATTCCCGATGATGTAGCACTTCACAGCACCGACAACCAGATATAGTAGCGAACGTACGGTTTCATCATACTCCTCCCTTAAACAAGCATCGCGGAACGGAGTTTCACGATGAAGGGGGGAAAATGTCTTGAATATATTGTCCGGCGGACGTTCACATTCGTCCCCCCGCACCATCCTTCGGGTCGTCTTTCCGAAGATTGTCGGCGCCGGCAATCGTTTTGATGTGTTCAGTTTTTGCAGCCGGGAACCGTCGCCGCATGAATCAGACATCCACTCTCCCAGAAATAATCCTTGTCGTGCTTCCGTTTTACGAGCTGAGATGGCCGCACATCGGTTTGAGTTACCTGTCGGCGGTGGCGAAGCTTCGCGGAAGGCGCACGAGGGTTCTCGACCTCAACCGACGGCTGTATGATCTCGTTCACGAACGGATACCGGCCGTATCCTACAAGAATTGGACCTCAAGGAGTAAGGACCATCCGGGGCAGCTCATCATGTCCGAACTCCTTTTTCCTCAGCCGATGCCGAATCGTGATTCCCTCGCCGAATCGGTCCGGTCGAGGTTCGGCGTGTCGATATCAGCACTGAAAAGGGATACACTCGAGGTAATGACATCATGGCTACATGAGCCGTGGACGAGCGAAGCGGGATTGGTTGGATTGAGCGTATTGAATACGCAGCTCTTGCCGGCACTGGTGGTCGCCGAAGCGGTCAAGAAGGCGAAGCCGCACGTGAAGGTCGTGGTCGGGGGATTCAGCTGCACTCCGGACGGCGCGAATAAGCTTCTCGAATCGTGTCCGCATTTCGATATCGGCGTCGTCGGGGAGGGCGAAAATACCTTCCGGCAATTGATCGACCGGGGATTCGATTCCGATGCTGCCGTGCGCATCCGGGGAACGGTTTGCAGGGCGGGGAGCACGATCGTGCGGAATCCTCCCCGATCCGAACTGACGGTTGACGAGCTCGAGCGGCTTCCCTATCCGGATTATTCATGGGTGGAACCGTCCATGATGCGGAAAATGGGGACCGAGCTCCCCGTTCTCGGTACACGCGGGTGCTGGTGGGGGCGCTGCAGGTTCTGCAGCGACACGATTCATTGGAAGAAGATGAGATCACGGTCGCCGGAGGGCGTCGTTGATGAGATCGAGCATCAATCGGCGGCGTACGGCTGGCATAAATTCTATCTCTGCGATCTGGCTGCGAATGTAACACCGGAAAGGCTGGGAACATTCTGCGATGAGGTGGAGAGACGGAAACTTGTCCTGGAAATAGGGACGATGATGCTGCGTCCTCACCCCTCTCTTGACAGAGGAATGCTTGACCGGCTGCTCAGGGTCGGCGTGAGATGCGTGCAGTTCGGGATGGAGAGTTTCAGCACCCCGCTGCTGCGCAAGATGGGCAAGGGACTCTCGAAGCTCGACAATATACGGGCGCTGCGGTTCGGACATGAGGTCGGCATCCGCACCGTGACAAACATCATTACGCATTATCCGGCTGAAACGGTCGAGGAAGTCGAGGAGATTCGCGCAGTTGTCGCATCGCAACCGGGACTGTTTCACCGTGAATCGATAGCGGGGATGTACCGCTTCAGGCTGAGACCGGGCGCCGCGATCGCAAACGACGCGGAGGAGCTTGGATTGAAGAGACTGGATTCGGCGCTTTCATCTCTTCTCTTTCCGCCCGGCGAGCGGGAAAGGTATCCGGTTCTCGAATTCGAGGTACGGCAATCCGGCACGGATGAAGAGCAGAGAGGATCGATGTGGAAGGAGATCGCGGATCTCGTTCATCGTGATTTCGAACCGGAGAAACTTCCCCGCTGGTACACGGTCGGTGACCGCGTTATCGTGGACAGGTTCGATCCCCGGGCGCAGAAATTCGAATACCTGATGCTCTCGCCCCATCTCGGAAGATTGTTGCTCTATCTCGACGAGATCAGATCGGACGAGGAAATAGCATCGGATTTGGTCCTGGAATCGGAGGAGATCCACGAAGCGCTGTCTCTTCTGGAGAAGCATGATCTCATAATCACCGACGGCGAAAAGCATTTCTCCGTTGTCTTGCCCGGTACACGGGCTGCGACTTTTCGCGACGACTGATCCGTCACTGAACATCGAGGCACACCGGGGTGCAGGTATGCGTATCAGCCTTTGCATGATGGTCAAAAACGAGGAAATGTATTTGGCGAGTAGTCTCGAATTCTGGTCGGCGCTTGTCGATGAAATAGTGGTCGTCGACACCGGTTCGACCGACGGCACCATCGAAATAGCACGTTCGTTCGACGCCCTGATCGAACGGTGCCCGATAAAGGATGATTTCAGTGTTCCTCGAAACAGATCGCTCGACCTGGCGAGCGGCGATTGGATACTCACCTTCGATCCCGATGAAGAGATGGATCCGGAGGATGCGCTGGAACTCCGCGAAATGCTGTCCGAAAGCGTCCATGACCTGTATCAGCTGCCGAGATACAATTACTACAGAAACGGAAACTGGTTCATGGATGCCCCCGTCCGGGTTTTCCGAAGAATCCCGGATATCAGGTACCGGGGGAAGATTCATGAAATACCGCAAGGGGAAAACGTGCGTTCCGCTTTGCTTTCCGCGGCGTTGCACCATTTCGGATGGTGCCGTCCGACGGAGGTTCTCGAGAGAAAACGCACGCTTTACATGCGCTCCAATCCCGGTGAATCGGATGGATCGGCCACCGAATTTTCGAGACTCTTTCAAATTGCGCGCCTCGAGTATGACGGTGGAGACGCGAAAGCGGCGCTTCTTCGCTGCGATCATCTCGCCTCGCTGACCGAACGTCCCATTCTCGAGAATCTCCTGCTCGTCTTCAAGGGCAACGTCATTCGTTCGATGGGTGATCTGGAAGGCTCGGCGGAATGTCTCCGCAGAGCCATCGAGGTGCACGACGGCATGTACCCGGCATACGAGTACATGGCGGCGACCTGTATCGAGATGGGGCAACCTGAACGGGCACTTGAGAATTGGAAGGAAGCGATAGTGAAAGCGGAAAAGTGCCGGCAGCTCGTTGCGCATCATTATGTCAATGCCGCCTGGGGCTGCCGCCGCCTCGGCAGGACGGCGGATACCGGAATGTACCTCGACGAGGCGTTCAAACTCAATCGCCGGCTCGACCGCCTGGAGCGGCACGAGAGCGATGAGTGGTGCGGTTGCATGGGATTTCCGGCGCTGATAGACGTCGAAGGCCAGCTGGACATGTTGGAGAATCATTATGCCGAAAGCGATAATGCGTAGATGGAATTACAATGGACCCGGCAGCAGCGGAAGTCGGCGAGGATAATCAGATGAAGTTCAAGAGCTGCATACGTACGGAATGCGGTAAGTGCGACGTTCCCGAGAATACCATCAGGAGAATCGAAGATGGATTCCACCGGATGAATCTCGACCTCCATTACTATTCATGCACCTCTGCGGAGCATCTGATAAGCGGTCATCTGCGAATTCCGGTATTGAATTTTGCATCGAACGGGAAGGGGATCACCCCGATGCTCGCCAAGGCGAGCACGTATGCGGAAATGGCCGAACGATTTTCCGCCGGCTTGCATTTCAAGCTCACCTACAAGCGGGAGAGCGCAACCGATGAGCTGATAGACCGATTCTCGAATTTCACCTATTTGAGCGGATATACATATGCACACCAGGATGACGTTCGGTCGCCAGTCAAAATCGAGGATTTACTCGCCGGAAAACACGAGCTTTCCGTGAGCGACATAGCGTCCATCAAGAACAGCGACATCGCGAAGCACTGGGTGGACTACTATTCGGTGCTGGATGATCGAACACGACAGGTCCCTCTCAAATTCGTGAAACGCATATCAGGTTCGAACGGACTTGCGGCGGGGAACACGATAGAAGAAGCGATTGTTCACGCCTCGAACGAAATATTCGAAAGATACGCCTTAAGATCCGTCATCGGTCGCGAAAAAAAGGAACTGCCGACTATCAGGGTGGAATCGATAGAGAGTGATATTGTGCATGAGCTGATCGATTTCTTTAGGAGCAATGACATCGACATCGTCGTCAAGGACTTTTCCGACGGCATTCTTCCCTGCCTAGGCGTTTTGTTTATAAACCGCAATCTGGAAAATGACGGCAACCGGCTGAAACGGTTCGGTTATCGAATGGTAAACCTCGCATCGTCCTTCAGCACCGAGGAGGCTCTGCTGCGGTGTTTCACGGAACGGTTGCAGGGACGGGAAGGATTCGAGGATTTCAAGTACTGGAAACACTATGATGATCTGTGGGAAAAATGGTTCGAGAGGAAAAAGATCCGAGGGTGCGCCCCCGCGGCTGCCGG
>DATKWS010000172.1:0-8554 GCA_035529435.1 Patescibacteria group bacterium | reverse complement strand
GGCCCGGGTCTTCGCGAGCGATATACTCGAGTACAACCGTGATAAGCGAAACCAGGGACTCGAGCGGGGGGATCTCATGACCGTTCTGGGCCCCGAGATCAAGAGGGCCTGGGAGGCGTACAAGCAGAAGGTTGGGCCGGAGCTGGTCGAGTCGAGCAACTACTTCCGTGATGCCCTGAACGATATTCTCGCCGACGGGCGGAACGTATTCTAGTGTGAGGCGTGGATACAGGTGAGTTGCATATTCTGAACCTCCAGCCGGAGCTGGCGCGGGATTTTTTTCGGCATGCGCCTCTCCCCGATGATATTACGGCCATACGGTACAGATCGTACGCGCGATTCCTCAAAGGCATGCAGGTCGAGCGGACGCCGGTCCCGCGGCTCATTCTATTCATTCCGACCAATAGGTGGGATATTGCGAAGGCGCGCGAGATACGGCTCGCGCAGCTCGAAGCGCCGATCTATATCGTCGCGGAACAATTCAGCGAGAAGGATTACCTCTCGTACCTCACGCTCGGCGTAAACGGAGTATTCCACCCCCCCTTCGCGCCCGCCGACCTCAAGCAGATTCTGAACGGGCGCGAGATGGACGAGATCCCCTTTCCGAGGAACACCGATTTGATACGCGAGGGACAGGTCCGGCTCGATTTTCTCATGCCGAGCAAGCTTTCCCGTATCATCGGCGTCAATCGTCTCGTCTCCTTTCTGACCACGGAGTTTGGATTTCCCCATGAGGAATGCACGGTCAACCTCCCACTCGTCATGGATGAGGCCCTCAGCAACGCGATCATCCACGGCAACAAACGCAACGAGAACCTCAAGGTCCATGTGCGGATCTATATCAGTTCCCATCGCATCGTCATTCAGGTCGAGGACCAGGGGGCGGGATTCCCCGCGGAGGGGATCGACGATCCGACCCAGCGGGAGAATTTATTCAAGGGATCGGGCAGGGGACTGTTTCTCATCAAGGAACTCATGGACAGCGTCCGCTTTGAGAAGGGGGGCCGTGTCATCGAGATGGAGAAGATCAATCCCTTCGGTACGGATGAGCGGAACGCCGGCGGTTCGTGATTCACGCGGGCTGATGCGCGTGCGTGCGGTTCAGGATTCGCCCCATTTCTCCTGGGAAATCTTGTCGAGCAGATTGTCGATCTGGCGGCGGATTTGTGCATTCTGGTCCGGCTCGAAAAGCACCTTTTTCACACGCCCCTGCGAGTCCTTCTTGACGTACCGGAGCGCCTTGATGTGCTCGAGCGGAATGAGTATGTCCTTGCTGACGCGGACTTCGATACCTTTGTCGTCGAGGTTCGTGGTGGGCGAGTTGAACGGATGCATTCCCATTCCCCAGCCATGGACGAACATGCTGCAGACGACGGCACGGAAGGTGTTCTGCCGCTGCACGGAGTCGAGCTCGAACGTCTCGGTGAACCGCTCCATGATACCGTCTATGACGCCGTGGAGCCTCTTCAGCACCTCGGGACTGGGTTCGATATCGAGCAATCGATTGAATACCTCTCGCAGTATCTTTTCAGTGATCTCCATCCGGGCCCCCGCTTGTTCCGGTCGATGTATGTCGCGAATCATCCATGGCAACGAGCCAAGTCACTCCGATACTTGCAAGAAAGAGACCAAGAATAACGAGCAACACCCCATTATGAATGGAATTACCCAAAATACCGAAGAGGAATGCGGATCCCACAAAGAGGCTTCGTGTCAGAATCTCCCGGAATGAGAAAATGATTCCCCGCAGACGGGTGCCGATCCGGTGCTGGAGCTCGGATTCCGCCACGATCACGAGGGGTGCGGCCGCGAGACCGGCAAAAAATGAACCGCTTGTGATTGCGACGTAGCCCTCCCCCGTTGCGAATGACGCTGCGGCGGGAACGAGGAGTACGAACAGTACGCGCTCCAGTAAACCGCGGCGTTCCGCGGGGATCCGGTTCGCGAGGATGGACCCGATCCCCATCCCGAGCCCGATGGAGAGACCGGCGATGCCGATGCCGAGTGAGCTTCCCGGGGGAGAGGCCTCGCCTATCAGCACGACGGCAAGCACGGAGAATCCGCCGGCGCCGAAGAATACGATCGCCTGCACCCCGATAGACCGCATGATGGCGGCCGATCGGCGCATGGCGGCGAGCCCCTCTCCGATCGATGCCATGAGGCTGGGACGCCGCTCCGTGGCGGCCGCGGTCGATGCGGCGGCCGCTCTGCCCCGGAAGGCGATTCCCGTGAGGAGGATGGCCGAGAAGGTGTAGGTCGCACCGTCGAGGTAGAAACAGGATTGCCACGATACGTAGTCGAAGATCAGTCCCCCGCCGAGGAATCCGCCGATCATGCCGACGATGCCGGCCGACCAGAGGATCGAATTGACGCGGATCAACCGGTCGGAAGGCACGAGCTCGGGGATCAAGGCCGATTTCGCCGGTGAGAAGAAGAGATTGCCCGTTGTCAGGAGAAAGACGATACCCATGATCGGCACAAAGCTGCCCGTGTGCACGAACAGGAGGGGTATGCAGATGACGAGGGCGCCGCGGGCGAGATCGGTGACGACGAGCACCCAGCGTTTGCTGCATCTGTCGATCAGCGCGCCGATCAACGGGGCGAGGGTGAATATCGGCAGATACATGGCGAGGTAGATCTTCGGCAGGGTCATACCGGGATTTTCCGCAAACCGGTTGACGAGGGCGACGAGGGAGAAGTTGTGCAGGCGGTCGCCGAACAGCGACACTGCCTGGGCGACCCAGAACATGGTGAAGAGGGCCGGGGGGAGGGTGCTGGAATCGATTCTGCGTACAATCATCCGATGATCTGGTGAGCGTGTTCGTCCGCCCGTCCGGCGCGTTCATCGGCACCGACGACCCGAAAGAGCAAACGCTCGAGGGAATCGACGATGACCGGCCAGTGGTGGGCGAGGGCCTTCTCCCTGCCGCGTGCGCCGAGAGCTCTTCTCAAGGAGGCATCCGATCCGACTTCGAGGATCGCATCGGCAAAGGCGGCGGGAGTATGCGGCGGGATAAGGAATCCTTCGCGTCCGTGCGTGACCACATGCCGGAATCCCGGGATGGACGAGGCGATCACGGGGATGCCGCACGCCATCGCCTCGAGCAGAACGATTCCGAAACTCTCCCGTCCGGTGGCCGATGAGCAGAAGATGTCGGCCGTCGCGTAGTAGCGCGGAATCACGGCGGGATCAACCCGCCCGGCCGTTACGATCTCGGCGCCGTGGAAGTCGAGCGGTTTCGGCATGAGTACCTTTCTCAGCGTTCCTTCGCCGACGAGGATCAGCCGGATGCCCCGTTTCGATTTCTTCTGCGCGATTGCGATTGCACGAAAGAGATCCGGCAGTCCCTTCCGGCGATCCATCCGGCCGACGAACAGCACGTTCAAACGACCGTCCCGCCACTCGGCGATCGGTTCGACGTGCGGGTTGAAACGTTCGCAATCGATGCCGTTCGGTACGATTTCGAACCGTCCCGGGAAGTAGAGGCTCGCGAATTGCGCCGCGGACGCGGAAACAGCGATACGCGCATCGAGGCGATCGGCCAGTTTCATCAGGGGGCGGCGGAACATGGCGTATCCGTAATGCCGTTCGGCGGTGGCATGGAAGGTGCCGATTATGCGATGGCCGCACCCGGTGATCTGCAGGGTCAGGATCGGCAGTGTCGGAACGAGGGGACAGTGGGTATGCACGACATCGAAGGCCTCGCGCTCGAATATCGCACGGAGCCGCCGCTTCAGTCCTATACCTACAGTCATGTTCACCCATGCGCCGTTGACGGGAAGGAGCACGTTGCGCCCGATGCGGATGACTCCCGGTTCCGGCCCGTTCCTGCCGGTGTACGAGGTCGTGATGACGATCACCTCGTGCCCGCGCCGCCGGAGTTCCAGGGCGGAATGGGCCACAACTTCGGTGACGCCTCCCGGCTTCGGGTAGTAGCTTTGCGTCACGATGCCGATCTTCAATGGCATTCACCCCAGAAGTCTCTGAAAATACACCACTGCTCGTAGTTTGACCGGATGAATCGCTCGGCGGTGGCATACACCCTGCCGAGCGCCTGAGCATCGGTGAGTTCCGCAATCTCATCGCCCGCGACGATCCGCTCTATGTGTATCAGGTGATCCTCCCTGCCGAGATTCCAGCAGCAGACGCCGACGATCGAGGCCCCTGTCCTCCGCGCAAGCCGGACGGCGCCCGTCGGAAGTGGAATACGCTTGTCGAAGAAGTTTATAACGGCACCCTCCAGGAAGATGTCTCCGTCCACGAGGAGAGCCACGACGCCGTTCTTTTCGAGGGCCCGGAACAGCTTCCGGTAGGAGTGCTTGGGATTCACGACCATGATTCCGTTCCGTTCCTTGATATCCCTCAGCGCGCCGGTGAGGAGCCGGTTCATCTGCACGCCGGTGACCGCATGGAGCCGGTACCCGAGTGAACCGAGATACAGGGCGCCGAATTCCCAGTTGCCCACATGTGCGGTGACGAGAATCACCCCCCGCCCCGCCGCGAGTTCCGCATCGAGAACGTCGAGCCCCCGCGCGGTCATGCCGCGCTGGATTTCCTCCACGGTTCGTCTACTCACCGTGAACATTTCCACGATGTTGCGCGTGTGGTTTCTAAAAATCCCGAGAACGGTCCTCCGGGACGCCTCCACACCGATCCCTGAAAGGTTCTTCTCTACGTTGCGCCTTTGTTTGATCGAGACGGCGACCTGCACCCATGCGCAAACCGTTATTGCGAGCTCCCGAACCGGAACAGGCAACGAATCGAGCGCCGCCGCCACGAACATAAACATCGATCTTCCGAGCGTTTTCACGACTCACCGAAGCATAGAGAGCGGTACTTCTGTTGTCAAGAACGTTGAGATGGCACAATTCTGGCAAAGACCGGGCTCGTGGGGATTTCAAGGGAGTTGAACGTGCAAGTATCAAGTGAAAAAACGATCTTCATGCAAAAAGCGATATACTTCGTCAGCCGGCTCATCGCCGCACGCGGTATCCTTGAGCTGACCGACCGGTGTATCAACTTCCAGGTTTCACCACTGGACGCCTCTTTCGGGATGAAGAATCTCTCGATCGATCTCTGCTCGATCACCGATATCTCGCTGGAAGAGCGTGACCTGCGGCCCAAGGTCGTCATCACGGCGGGCGATCACCGGTACGAGTTTATCCTCTCGCAAGGAAAGAAGTTGCACGCGAAGATCAAGCAGATCCTGAAGAATTCCCTGACGTGCGATCTCGATGACGGCGAAAATTCCTCGACCCTCCTCTGTTCCTGCGGCAAGAAGGTGAACAGCCTCTACCACTACTGTCCCTGGTGCGGCAAAAAGCTGTAAGGGGCGAAGCCCGCACACATTTTTCGGTTGTAAACCCTTCGACCATATATTACATTTCAGACGGCAGGAGCTGGCCGATCCTTATAAGCTGTACGTGTAATCTATGTGATCTGGGAGGTATTGATGAAACGGGTCGGTATTGCAACGGTGATATTGACGATGGCCGTGCTGTTCATGATCGGGTGCGAGGAGGATGCGACGGGCGTCGATGAAACCGGATTCGAGGTACGATTCGTCGCGCTCGAATTGCGGGAAATCGAACGCATCGTGGGGCAATCGATAGAGATAGATACGATCACCTTGGAACAGCCCGCTCTCACATTCGCCGTCTGGGTGTTCGTCGATGACGAGTATCAGGGGCGGGCATCGACGGATGAACCGAGATTCTTTTCATTCCCCTCCGGCACGTACGATATGTACGTGCGCAGCAACATGCGCAAGGTCACCCAGGACACCTTCTATTCATGGAAGCGAAGATTCACGATCGATGAGAATGCCACAGCCTTCTTGACCTACTACACCGATACCATATTTACCGGCCTGTAAGAGCGTAAGCACAAGTCGAATCAGCGCATACAAAACATTGCACTTTTAATGCACCCTCTCTCACTTTCGGGAGGGCGCTTTTTATGTTCACTTCTGTGGCCTTGTAACTCATAACAATACAACTAGATAAAAATGTTACAGGGGTGATCTCCGTGGCACATTCCTTGCGGTGAGGATTTCAGTGCCGGGGTGGGATCTTCCTGGAGGCATTTGCGAAAGTGAACACCCTAGCTGAAAAACGTTAGCCTGCTCCGGATTCTGCTTCCTTGTCTGTGCATCGAGAGAGCGGGAAGGGGTCTCACCCCGGCGCTGTTACGAGAAGGAGACGCTGCACAATGGCTGTGTTCAACTATGAAGGCGAAGAGATAAATACGAAGATCGTCTATTACGGTCCGGGCCTCAGTGGAAAGACGACGAATCTCGAGCACATCTACTCCAAGCTTCCCCGTGAACATAAGGGCAAGATGGTTTCCATGAAGACGCGGACGGACCGCACCCTGTTCTTCGATTTTCTTCCGATAGAAGTCGGCGGGATAAACGGCATGAAGGTCAGATTCCTGCTCTACACCGTGCCGGGACAGGTCTACTACAACGCGACGCGGAAGCTGGTTCTCAAGGGAGTCGACGCGGTGGTGTTCGTCGCCGACTCCACCCCCGACCGGATGCAGGACAACAAGGAGAGCCTCGGCAATCTCGAGGAGAACCTCAACGATCTCGGTATAACACTGAACGAGATTCCGTGGGTGATCCAGTACAACAAACGCGACCTTGCAAACCGGTTGGATGTAGCCACCATGGAGGAGGAGCTGAACACGCAGAAGGTGCTGTCCTTCGAGGCCGTCGCCACCGAGGGCGCGGGTGTCTATGAAACATTCGAAGCAATCGGCGGCCTGGTTTTCAGCAGAATGCAGCATGATCTGAAAGGATCGCCGGTGGGAGGGGTGGGCTCATCGGGCATGATGACCGGACGGGACACCCGTTCGATCGATATCGAGGTCGTCGCCCAGGGTAGATCGTTGTTGCGAAACTCAGAGGCAGATGAGGGCGAATCTATACATCACGCAGAGGAGAGAGAAGAGGAGCGCGAGTCTGTCTCTGAGTTCGTCGATAACGTACTCAAGGAGAAGGACGTCGCCGAGGAGAGCATCGATATGGGCGCGACACGGGAAGGGTACGAGGAATACGGCCATCTCGTCGAGCTGAATGACGGGGAGGAGCGGGGAACGCAGCGTGCGTCCGAGGGCATGGAGCTCATCAACGATCCTCTCGGAAGACTCACACAGAGAGAGCGTTCCGGCGAAGATGCGCGGCACGGCGGTGGTGGAAATATCATGGTGCAAACGGCCGAGGAGGGTGTCGTACACGTGCCGGTCACGATCTCGCGGGACGATGTCGAGAAACACGTACCCATCACGGTGCTTCTCGAGATAACCGTGAAGTGAGTTGCATCCGTTCAACGAATATCAAACTCCCCCCCGATCCATGCCAGCCCCGCCCGCGGTGCGGGTCCTATCGCATCGAACGGTCCCCAAAAGAGTACCTTGACGTTAATTTAAAGGAAAAAACACTTGACCAGTGTGGTGCGTATTGTGATTATATAGTACGGGATTCGTGCAGAATCAGATGGTACGCGGAGTGATGCAATGGCCAAGATTCTCATCGTCGACGACGAAGTGAACGTGAGGAAGCTCTATAGCGAGGAACTGCGGAACGACGGGTATGAGACGGTCGCCGCCGCGGATATCCAGGAGGCTCTCGAGGCGGTCGAGCGGGAATCCCCCGATCTCGTCATTCTCGATATCAAGCTGGGTGACGAAAGCGGCATCGACTGCCTGATGGACATCGTCGAGCGGAACAAGACGCTTCCCGTTATCATCAACTCGGCCTACTCGCTCTACAAGGACAATTTTCAGACGTGGGCGGCTGATGCATATATCGTGAAATCGGTTGATCTGTCGCCATTAAAAAACAAGATACGCGAACTGCTCGTTGAGAAGGAGCAACCGCGCGCATAGCAATGAAATCATTGACGATACTGCTGACCTGTACGCTGCTGCTCGCCGGGAGCGGCCTGTCCGCACAGGACGGAGCACCGACCGGGAGCGTGTTCGAGGATTACCTCAATGTGCGTGAGCCCGCGGGTATTCTCCGCATACCAGGCCTCGAATTCAGCAGCTCGATGGGTTTCTCGTACTTTTCATCGAGCGAATTCGGTTCCGGTGGGATGGGTTACTACCTCGGGCATTTCGATCTCAGCCTGAGCTCGTCTCTGACGCTCCACGCGGATGTCGGTATGAGCTCGATGGTAACCGGGCCGGATGCCGACCAGTCGCCCCAGCTCTTCCTGCCGAATATCGATCTGACCTTCCGGCCGAGTGACTCGTTCATGATGAAGCTTCAATTCAGCCAGTACCGCCGGCCGACCGGTTTGGCATGGCAACGGTACCGGTGAATCATCGATCCACGCTGCTCCCTATTCTCTGGTAATCACTGCTTTTTTAGCGAGATACGGCTCCTACATTACGCTTGACTTTCGTTGGGCTCTATTCTAGCCTGTATCATCGGTCAGGCGCCTTTTGTTGATCATCGGGGGTATTGATGAAGCTGCGATGGGATAGGCTGTGGGAGCTCGCGCGGGGGGAGTCGAAGGAGGAGAGCCGGGACCTCATGCGACTGAG
>DATKWS010000171.1:0-5686 GCA_035529435.1 Patescibacteria group bacterium | reverse complement strand
TCACGAGCAGGTGATCGAACGCGGTGACGCTGTAGAAGTAATGCATCCCGTTGTGTACGTTCGTGTCGACATACCTGTAATACTGGAGCCCACCCTCGAATCCGAGGTTGAACCGCGCGAGGGCCTCGAGCGTGTCGCATTGGAGATCGGTCAATCCCGGCGGGCAGGGGACCGTGTCCATCGGGAAATAGTAAACACTCTCCTCGAACATCCCGACCAGTTTGTTTTTGTCGGGAAGGTAGCTCAGTGGTTCGTACTCCCAGCTCTCTTCGACGTCCGGCCCCTTGAATCCAATGTTGGGCGGGGCTTGGTTTATGAGATCCCGCTCGTCGAGAAGCTGCCAGAGTTCCCGGCTCGGTCCGCTGAGGACCGATGTCCCGAGCGGACGCTCCCACCCGTCGGCGCGCCATACCCGGTACCCCTCGAAATCGTACTCGAGGGTGCTCACATCCGGTGTCACCTCGCTGAAGTTGTTCCAGAGCAGGATCACCTTGTGATCTCCCGGGAGTACCCGCATGTTCGGCGGAGGAGGCGCCGATCCGACGAGCCAGCTGACACGCGTCTCCTTGCCGTCTACACCGGTTTGATAATCAAGGAAGGACGCGGTGCCTTTGGAGCAGCGCGAATTTTCCCAGAGGGCCAGCTCCTCGCGGCAGTCCGCGTTGATCCAGATGATATAGCCACGGGCCGCCGATTCGATCGTGGTCTCCTCGACGCATGAATCCGGTACGACCGAGCTGGCCGGACCGTACACAGGCGTCTCCTTACCATCAATGCCGGTCTGGGGATTTCCGTCCACATCGAACCAGTTGCCCTGATACGCCAGTGCGGCACTCGCAGCGCTCTTCAGCATCCCCTCGAGCCCCTCTCCGCATACGAACGCGACCTGTAGAATCATCGAGCTGTCGGGTGTCAATTCCCTGAACGGCCCCACGGCCATCAACATACGGTAGTCCCGCGGCACTTCACCGTTGCGGTCTTTCTGCGTCTTGCTCATCAGTTCGTAACGCTGGAAGTCGTTGTTTGGATCACCGCCGTTCTCGTACGGCTGATCGCCGGAGAAGTTCTGGTACGAGGTGAGGCCCACGAGCCGCGGCGCACTCTCGCCGAGTGGATCTGTATCGTGCCCGAGGAAGAGAATACCGAAATAGCCCGTCGCCTGGCCGTCATCGCCGTCCTTGTCGTAGAAGTAGGCAACGCTGACCCTGATCGGAACCTCGCGCTCACCGCGCTTTCCGCATACGATGTCCTGATACAGACCGGTCGCATCGTCCATCCAGTACTGTTCGCGATCGCGGCGGCCGGCATCGCCGTCCGCAAAGAATCCGATGTAGATATCCTCGATCGTCTCAGTTCGGTAGTTGCTTATCTTGTACTCGACGCCGACGAAGTTGTAGAACTGTTCCTCCTCCCACTGGTAACTCTCCTGCCGTACCTTGAGGCCCAGCGGTGTGTGCTCCGGATAGACCTGCACGGACGTCGGTTCGTCATCGGTGAACCAGCAGGTGAACATCTGCTTGCTGATCGCCGCGAAGTCCTCGTCGATCTGGCCGTCCGCGTCGTCGTCCTCCCCGTTCTGCCAGTCCTCGTCGATCCGGCCGTCGTTGTCGTCGTCCGGGGGGCTGGGCAGACGCGCGCCGCCCGTGCATCCCTCGAACGCCCGGTAGATTCTCTGATTCTCGTCGAGACCCGGCCTGAATTCGATGTCATAGGCCGATGTCGATACGACCGGGATACCACCATTCTTCGCTCCCACCCAGAGACCGGCGATGAAGAGATACTCGGTACCGGAGTTCGCCGGCCACTGGGCCGAGGGATACTCGGCGGTGGGCATGCGCGATGCCGGATACGAGCCGAAGCACCCCCAGTTACAGACGTGCATCTGCAGGTTCCCCACGTTATGAATCCCGGTGCCGTCGAAGACCCATATCTTTTCCATGCGCTTCATCTTCTCAGCCCACTCCGCATGTTCGTTCTTCGCCATTGCCGGGTACACGAGGAGGAGGCTCACCGTTGTGATTATCGTTATTACGAGTAATCCCTTACGAACCATTTTCAAACCTCCACAAGGTTCCTGGACGTTTAAAATTCAAAACCGAATCCGATACGCCACTGCCTATGGGGCGACCAGATCGTCGGATCGTTGACCGGAATGAAATTGTCGATTCCATCCTCGTCGATATCCTGGAGATACGCACCACCGTATTGCCCCGTCTCGGAGAGGTAGGAGCCACCGTCCATCCGTGCGTTGACCATGTTGGGGAACACGGTGGGAGCCGTTCCGTTGGGCAGGAGCACATCCTCGTCGAGCAGGTTCCTGCCCTCGAAGAACAGGGTCAGCTCCTGACCGTATACGTCGAATTTCTTTCTACCCTGTATGTTGATCATATGAGTTGCGGGTAAGCGCTTTGAGTTTTCCCACAGTGGATCCTGACGCCGCGCGAAACGATCCACCGGCGTCCAGGGGAGTCCGCTTCCGAACGAGTACACGAGCGTGGCGCCCCACTTGTTCTCGTCCTGGAGACGGAGGGTTACGTTCAGCGTATGCCGCTGATCCCAATCGAGGGGCATCTCCTGCGTCGGCAGGTGCGTGAGGCCCTGCGCCGACACGCCGAATTCGGCATCGGAGGCGACGCCGTCGGCGAACGAGTAGGTGTAGGAAATCTCTCCGCCGATGTAGTTGCTGAGACGCTTGTCTATGCTGATCTCGAGCCCGCGCGAGCTCGCGTATGTTCTGTTTATATAACGGACACCCTGCTGGCCGAGGTTCTCGTCGAGTACGATCGTCGATGAGATGAGACCGAAGATATCCTTGTTGAACACGACGAAGTGACCGGCGATCGTCTCGGTGAACTGGTGAGAGACACCGGCCTGGTACGACACGGTGAGCTCCTCGTCGAGGTCGGGGTTTCCGAGAACCCCCTGCCAGCCGATCAACTCCTGTGTCTGGAACAGGTATGTCCTGCTCGGCCACTGTGTGAACCGTCCGTAGTGGAAGTGGAACTTGTCACGATCGGTGATCGGGAAGGCGAAACCGAGACGAGGGCTGACCTGGAACTTGTACTTCTCGACATTCGTGTCGATCTCGCTGCTCGCGATCGTGACCTCGGTGTTGTTACCGGGAGAGAAGAAATCGACCCTGACCCCGGCATTCACAACCATACCCTGGTACTGCCACTTGTCCTGCATGTAGTACGAGGCCTCGGGGTTGAAGTTGTGGAAGATGTTGACGTTGAATCCCTGCAGGTATGAACCGTCCGGATTGAGACGCAGGCTGCCCGGGTAGTATCTCACTTCCTCGTTGAGATCGTTGTAAAGAAGCTGGACACCGGTCTTGAACTGGTGGTTCGTCCATTTCCTCGATGTCAAATCGGCCTTGAGCGTGTAAATGACACTCTCTCTATCCTGGTAGTACGGATCATCGTAGGCCGTCACGAAGTATGGATAATCGGGATCGGTGTACCACAGCACGTCACTGATGCCGCTGAACCGGAATGCACCGTTCGGGAGGATCACGGGCCCACCCGCGGTGGAAAACTCCTCCGGTGATTTTCCGTCCACCGTGACGAACCGGTTGAACTGCGAACGGCTGAAATTGACCGTGTAGAGCACGTCATCGGAGACGTTGTGATTGATCGCGACCTTGAGCTGGAGGTTGTCGGTTTCGATGGTCCCCGTCCGTTCGGCCGAGTTGAAGTAGACGAAACTCGAATCGTCCCTGAAATGGCTGAACTTGCTCTCCGGGTTCTGGAATCCCTCGAAAAGCAACCGGCTCTCGTACCGCTCGGTTTCTCCCTGGGCGTTCACGATCGCCTCGTCCCAGATGACTTCGACTTCTTCTCCGTATATATTGGTAAGCAGTCTCGCGTAGAAATGCTCATAGACAATGATGAATGCACCGGCCTCCGGGTTGTTCGGGTCCCGGACCTTGGCGAAGATTCGAACCGGGTATATCACTTTGCGGCGTCCCTCGATGCTGCCCGGGTATACCTCGACCCTCCGGACCTCCTGGTCTACCCAGGGGCCGTGGTACACACTCACGTACTGCCCGAACGATCGCGCATCATCCGCGAGACTCTCGCGGCTCTGACGCAGGTTGGTGAACCGGTATATCTTCTGTACATAGCCCTGGATGTTCCAGTTATTGTCGTACGTATCCCTCACCGTGTTCGAGTAGATCGCCTCGCCGATCAGCTTGAGACGCGGGCTCACCTTCCAGGCGAGCTTTCCCTGGATGTTGTAGCTCTCACTGAGGCGGTCGGAGAACTGCATGAAATCGCCGAGGAGCTTCTGCTCGTTCTTGCGGGCGATCGTCCAGTTCTCGCCGTCGAAGAACGTCGCCTCCCCGGAAGCGTAGAATGTAAGATTCTTTATAAACGTGGGCCCCCCGAATCCGAGGCTGAGACGGTCGTAGTTGGTATAGGTCTTGTCCTTGCGGCCGAAATCGTCGGTCATGTAACGGATCTGCCCCTCGAACGTCTTGCCGCCCTCGCGGGTGCTGATATTGATAACGGCGGACTGGGCGTTGCCGTACTCGGAGTCCATCCCGCCCGTGATGACCTCGCTGTTGTCGGTTCCGAGAAGCCCGACCTCGATCATGCCCCCGCCGAGCGGGTCGTCCACGGGAACACCATCGATCTGAAACTGCACCTCGCCGGAACGGCCGCCCCGCACGTGCAGCTCGTCACCCGTCTTCACGATACCGCTCTTGAGAGCGATCGCCTCCGCCACACCGTCGACGGGAAGCTCCCCCAGCTCGTCGCCGGAAACCCGGTGGGAAACCTTGCTTTCGTCTACCTCGACCTGCTGGAATTCGGCCTCGACGACGATCTCCTGCGTTTTACCGACAATCGTCTCCTCCAGGGAGAAATTGAGCTCGACGACCCGCCCCGCATCGATATTGACATTCACCTTTTCATTGGGCTTGTACCCCATCATCATCGCCTTCACCGTGTATGTGCCCACCGGAACACCGACAATCGCGAATGTGCCGTCGGTCAGGGTCATACCACCCATCTTCGTTCCCACGACCACGACGTTTGCGTACGGGAGCGCCCGTCCGGAGGTGGCATCGGTCACCTTGCCCGTCAGCCTCCCCGTCTGGGCCGCCACATCGCCCGCGAGAACAAACAGCAAAATAACCACTATGGATGTGCAGATCGATATCGCAAATCGAGAGCGGGGTTTCATCGCCAAACTCCTTGCCTTACACACATATTTCTCCTAGGCTTTTCTTCCGAATATTGAAAGCGGATCGGAAGAATATTTCAGGTGTGGGTCTCTAATACTACTCCATAACTCTCCTAAAGTCAATATACGTTCCCACCCCATATGTGTCAATAAATTTGCCCCCTTTCGTCAAAATTCTGTGAATGGCACTGCCCGCATCCGCACCCCCGCCTTTCTCAACGAATTACAACAAATTTTCCCACCTTTTTTGCGTATCCGCCGCCGTCCGGATCGATGACGAAGAGGTAAACGCCGCTGGCCACATCCTGACCGTTCCTCGATACCAGATCCCACCTCAACGTGCCGTGGCCGTCACTGCCGTCATGGTACAACACCTCCACCAGGTCGCCCGCCACCGTGTAGATCCGCACCGTGCTGAAACAGGCCGGCAGGTTCCTGAACTCCACCTTGATCCCCGTCGGGTCATCCATGTTCGGCTCGAGCCGCCACGGGGCCA
>DATKWS010000170.1:0-15263 GCA_035529435.1 Patescibacteria group bacterium | reverse complement strand
CTACGTACGGAGCGGGAACGGTGATCATGCGGGAAGGCATCAAGATGCTTGAGGTGCCGTTATGGCGCAGCTACCTCGCTGGCTGCATTCTGCTCGGCATCGCCCCGTGCACGGCGATGGTTCTCGTCTGGGGGTACCTGGCGAGGGGCAACGACGGGCACACGCTGGTCATGGTCGCCATCAATTCGCTGACGATGCTCGTTCTCTATGGCGTGCTCGGCGGATTCCTGCTGGGTGTGGGGAGGCTTCCGGTGCCATGGCAGGCGCTCCTGCTATCGATCGGCATATATGTAGCGTTGCCCCTGTTGGCCGGATACTTCTCACGAAAGTGGATCATCGACACCAAGGGCGAGGCCTGGTTCAAAGAGAAATTTCTCCATATTCTGACACCTGTCACCATTATTGCGCTTCTTACCACCCTGGTGCTGCTGTTCTCCTTCAAGGGCGATGTGATCCTGTCGAACCCTTTCACGATCCTGTGGATTGCCGTTCCCCTGTTCATACAAACAAATCTCATTTTCTGGCTGGGGTACGGTCTGTCGAGAGTGTTGAAGCTGTCGTACGAGGATGCAGCACCCACAGCGATGATCGGGGCATCGAATCACTTCGAGGTGGCCATTGCCACGGCCACGATGCTTTTTGGATTATCCTCGGGCGCCGCTTTGGCCACGGTGGTTGGAGTACTCATCGAAGTGCCGGTAATGTTGCTGTTGGTGAAGATATGCCTGAAAACGAAACCGTGGTTTACTCCGAGTCGAGAGTTCGGTTCATCATAATGAATGGGGAGGGATTTGCATGAATCGCGGCCTGAAACCGAATGTTTGCATTTTATTGGGTGCCTGTCTGTTGTTTGCATTGATTTCTTACGGCTACGGCGGAACGCAAGACGAAAAGCTACCAAGTATGTATATCCAAAATACAAATGTGGATCTCGGCGAGCTCTACGAAGGCGCCGATATTGAATACACATTTATAGTGCTTAATAATGGATTGGAAAAATTGGATATCAAAGTAAAGCCCGGGTGAGGCTGTTCGGTGGCCGACTATGATGAGGTCATCCTTCCCGGGAAGGAAGGAAAAATTACAGTCATTATAAATGGAAGCAGAATTCATCCGGGGTATAACAAGAAAAGCTTTACCGTGACCACCAATGATCCGGAGAACGGGAAAATATTACTTTTTGTAGCGGCCGAAGTAAAAAAAGTTTTTGATGTTTCAAAAGATATGACTCTTGCCGGGTTTGAGGGTGAAGATCTCGAGATAGAAACGGAGATTACAAACGTCCTGAATGAACCCATCCGAATAATTGATTATTACTGGTCCGATAAGAGCATGGAACTCGAAAAATATAAAGACAAACTCGAGATCGAGATCGAAAAGATCGAGAAGGGGAAGAAGTATCGATTGACCTTGAAAAAGAAAGAAGAGATAGAGCCGGGAAGTTATATGGGCGAGCTGGTGCTGACCACCGATTTTGATAAATTGAAGGAAAAAAAGATGAGAGTCATGTTGACGGTAAACCCGATTGTGGATGTCAACCCCAAAAAGATACTCTATGGAGAAATGAAGATCAGGGAAGGTGAAGCAAATATTTTTGAAAAGAAATTCCATCTCGTAGCGATGAGGGGCGATTCATTGAAAGTGCTGAAGGTGATTCCATCCAGAAATGATGTCGAGGTCGATCTTCAGACACTTCATCCCGGCAAGGCGTATCAGGGGAACGTAAAGGTAATGCCGGCGGGTGCAATCAGAAATTACGCGGCAACCATAAAGATCCTCACCAATTATCCTGGATACGAGGAATTCGAGATCACCGTGCAAGGATCATTTTTGCAGTGAAATCCATCGATCACTACACGATATTATTACATCGTGCAGGTCCGCACCTATTCGGTTGCCCCGATCGGGATCGCGATGCCGCCCATGAAGGAGAGGGCGCTGTTCTTGACATCGAGATCCTCTCCCGTGTCGTCGATCGAGGAGAGTCCGAACGTCCACCGGCCGTCGACGAAGAGATCGACACGCCCCGCGTCGAATGCGAATCCCCCGCCGAAGACGAGGCCGATGTCGGTCCCGGTGACCTCTTCCCCGATATCCTCTGTCTGATCGATGAAATACCCCATTATCCCGAGCTCGATATTCAACTTGGAAGAGGTGCAGAACGCAACCGCCGGACCGGCCATGACGTTGAACTTCACCGCCTCGCCGAGGGGCACGGTCAGCACGGCGAGAAGCGGCAACTCGATGTAATTGAGCTTGAACGTCACATCGGCACTGAACGGCAACAGGCCGTACCCGGGATCGTTGATCGTGCCATCGACCTCCCCCTTTCCCCCCTTCATCACATAGAGGGCCTCGAGCCGCAGGCCGATCATCTCGGTGAAATGTGCCATCATGTAGACGCCGCCGCAAAAACCAGGGCGGTAGCCGTCGAACTTTCCCGAGAGCGTCATATCGTAATCCTCGATGCTGACGATCCCCTCCGCATCGGCCCCCGTTATCTTACCCATGCTCAATCCGCCCCTGAATCCGAACTCGAATGACGTCGCGGCGGCCGCCCCGCTCCACGGCAGAACGCCCAGGATGACGAGGAGGACCACCAGCGCAGATACGTACCTATCCCTTCTCACGGTGCACTCCTTTCTGATAAAACCATACACTGATACATGAAATCGCTCCGTACATCTTACGCGCAACGGGGCCGGGGTGAAAGCATTTTATCGATCCGGCTGCCGCGCCGTGGGTTCCCGCGGGATCCGCCCGGTATCACGGCCGGTGCTGTTGCATCCGGTCCAGGATCTGCCGCCGCATGCGATCGAAATACTTCCCGGCGGCGGGGGTGCGCGCCTCCTCGCCCGCCGTGCCCAGAAAATCGACGGCCTCCCGTGACCTGCCGAGTGCCAGCAGGCAGAGCGTTTTGCGCATGACGAGCAGGTTGTGCATCTCGGCGCGGAGAATCGGATACCGGAACGCGAGATCGTACGCGGCGAGCGCTTCGGGGTAGTGCCCGAACACCTCGTAGTTCATACCGAGATTCTTGTAGAAGATCTCCTCGTTGCCCGATCCGCCCTCGAACGCCCCCCTGAGCGGGCGCGGGGGCTGCACGGTCACGCGCCCGCCGAACGGAACACCGTGCCGGGGATTCCGGTAGATCGTTATAGTCGGTCCGGGCCTGCCGGTGGGGGTAATTTCCCGCACCAGCTCGTACTCCCGCTCGAGGTCCGCGTAGAATGATACCTGCCGCCCGAACCGTGCCGGATCCTGCTGATAGCGGAATCTCACCATGCTGCTCGTAATGACGAAATCCGCGATCTCGTACAGGGAAAGATCATAGAACGCCGCGGAGCGTTCCGGCCACGTGGAGAACATCGGAATCGGCTGTACGGCGTAGTGGGGTGTGTTCCGCTTCAGCTCAAGCACACGCCGGCGCACATCGTCCTCGAGCAGCGCCGGGATATGGGGACCGAAGAGCTCCGGACCGTACACCTCCATGACGATGAACGAGCCGGCCGGAATGGTATCCTCGATCCATTCCCGCGCCTCGGTGCGGGTATCCTTCTTCAACCTCTCGAGATGACCGGGGAAGGCGGCGAATATCGGCACCGCGACGAGCAGTACCGCAAGCGCGGCGCCCGCCAGGCGCCACACCGCAGGGAGGCGTGCGATCCTGCGGGCGGATGCGAGCTCGGCGAGCAGCGCTCCCGCGAACAGAAGCGCCACCGGGACGAGCGGCATGGCGTACCGATCCACCCGCATCGAGAAGTTCGAGATGGCGATGAGAAATGGAACGAAGAACGTTGCCAGCAGAACCGCCCAGGGGCGCCGGCGATACACGGCGAAATACACGAGCCCGCCGAACGCGAGGACGGTGAGCGGCCATCCCAGAATGCTCCTCACGAACGCGCCGAGATAGAACCCCCGGGTCACCGATTCATCCAGCCCGAAATGCCCGACGGTCATGTGCAGCCGCTCCCACGAGAAATGCTGTAAGAATGTGGGCAGATCGAGCAGAACAAAGGGGGATGTCGCGAGGAATGCGACGGCGGCGGCGGCGATCGACAGAACGAGGAGCCTCCATGCCGGCACATCGCGCCCCGCTGCCCGTCCACCCTTCGGCCGCCGACCGCCCCGCAGCGCGAGCAGGTGCGCCGCGATCAATGAAAGGCCGAGGATGGCGCCGGGGTACTTGGACGAGGTTGCGAGCCCCACCGACACTCCCGCGAGGATGTAATTCCTGCGCGTGGGGGCATCCGGTATATTGACGGCGAACCACAGCGCCAGCACCGTGAAAAAGGTCAGGGGGACATCCACCTCGATCACCTGGGATTTGGAAATGTGCAGCGTGTTGATCGCGAGGAGAAACGCGGCCGGCGCCGCCATCCACGGACCGGCGATCCTGCGCCCGAGCCGGTACACGGAGGCGACGGTGGCGATACCGAACAGCGCCGTTATCAGGCGTCCCGTGATGATCAGCGGCGTCTTGTCCACGATATGGAGCACCTGGAAATCGGCGGCCGACTCGATCACGCCGAAGAGCCGCATACCGAGGTACAGTATCCCCTGCCCGACGAGCTGGAGATAGATCGTCAGGCTCGGGTAGAAGAAGAAGTGCGGGTTCAGATCGAAGTTTTGGTGGGGCCCCCATCCCCACATGTTCCAGGCCTCGTGAAACGGCGCCGCTTCCTCGTAAACCTCGGGGAGTCCCCACGAGATGCCGTACAGGCGCAACGCGGCGGCGATCGCAACGAGCGCCAGCATGATCCAGATGTCCCGATGTTCATCGACTCGATCCATGATACTCCCCGCAACGCATCACCGTTCCGGTGCCGGTGCACGAGCCGCCAGCATACCACACCTCCCCGGCGGCCACAACCGCGGTGACTCCGGCGGGACTCGCGGCGTGCAGCCTCTCGTGCAATAGTACGATCAGGAATCATGCAGAGCGCCTGATATATTGCCACATCAGAGACGCCTCCCCGGCGTGGTGCGGCTCCGTACGGCGATCGACGGCGAGCGACGGCGAATATTTTCTCGAAATCGTGCACCGAGGCGGCGGCGCATATCGGTGCCCGCATAACACGTTACCATTATAGGAATTGCGGATGAGCCGAAAACGCCCGTTTACATCCGTCAAATACTATTCAGGCGCTTTTCATTGAATCCAAAGTCCCTCTTTCGTGGATCTGCATGATGCAAAAGTCCCACGTTTTTCGCGGGGTCTATCCCGTCCCGCAACGACCCCTGCCATGAGATTTCAGTTTGGTATCCTCGTTGCGAGTCTCCCCGCGGCGACAGGCAACGGAGAAAAGGACATCTCACCGCTCGTCAGGAGAACGTACCATGAAGTTGCTTCGGGTGAAGAAAAAAGAGTGTGATCGTCGGTCCGAGAAGAATGGCCAATCCGGGAAAAACCGTCTCTACACCCTCACCTGGCGGAACTGGTTCTTTCTCACCGGTGTGCTCGTCCTCACGACGCTCGGCCTGGGCACGGCCCTTCCACCCCTCATCAGCGAACGGATCGTTCACCCGTGGCCCTGGATCAAGACGGACCTGATACTGATCGTCGGTCTTTCCGTCACCGTGTTCGCCGTTGTCCTCTACCTGACGCAGCAGCAGCGGCATGTACTCGATGTGAATCGCCGCATGCAACATCTCGTGAAGGAATCCGACAAGCGCATGCACGGCTACATAGGACGGCTCTACGCGCTCATCCGGCTGGGGCGTACCCTGGCCGAGGAGACCGACCTTCCGACCGTATTCAACTGCATCACCAATATGTGCGTCGAGGTATTCAATTGCCAGCGGGCATCGCTGATGCTGTACGAGCCGGAGATGAAGGAACTGGTTCTCCGGGCGGTAAGCGGGCTCCCCGCCGAGGCCATCATTGACTCCCGATTGCCCCTGGGAGAGGGAATCGCCGGCTGGGCCGCGCAGCGGGGCGAGGCGCTCCTTCTCGGGAACGACGACGATTCGGAGCGATACCCCGAACTCGATCTGCACGATGAGACGATCGCTTCCGCGATGGTGGTCCCGATCATGCTGAGGAGCGAGCTGGTGGGCGTCATCAATGTCAGCTCCACCTCCCCGGAAACCCTCTACGACAAGGAGGATCTCGGCGCGCTGCAAGTCTTCGCCGAGAACACCGGCGCCTATATTCGCCATGCCGAGCAGGCGCACTGGATGAGACAGACGATCAAAACGCTGCAGCAATCGCGCAGCAAGGAAAACAGGCAAGAGGAACGTGATGACGACGTGAAATTACAATACGCGCAGAAAAGGGGCAGGCGCGGCGACGTCATTTGACAGTATAGACGAGCCGGGGGGCGGCGATTGAACAACTCGGTGCGCGCATCCTGAATATGTCGCTCCCCTGCTCGCAAGAACGGCACTCCCTTACCCTCCCCGCGGCAGTACCCGTTTACTCCTGGCGAAACGATCCACCGGGCGTTACCTTTCCTGGATCGACGGCCCGGGATTGCTACCGGTACGACACCGATCGAATGGTCTCGAATGTTGTAACCTTTTCCCCGGCGATTTCGTACAGAGGATATGTACCCAAGAACATGATAATCAAGGAGATGTCGAGATGAAACGAACGAGTGGATATGCACTGATCGTATTTTTCCTGCTGCTCGCAACGGTGCAGTGGGGTTGCGGCGGCAAATCGAAGGCGAATTCAAACAGCAAGAAGGACGAAAAGGTGGTCGTGCCGGTCGAGATCGGCGCAGTGATACAAGGCGATATCGCCGCATACCTGACCGGGACCGCGACGATCGAGGCGGAGGAGGAGACCGAGGTCGTCGCCAAGGTGGGAGGCGTCGTCGAGAAGATCCTCGTCGAGGAGGGGAAGACGGTCAAGGCCGGCGATGTCCTCGCGCGCCTCGATGATGAGAAGATATCGGTCGAACTGGCGCAGGCGCGCGCCAACCTGACCAAACTGGAGAGCAATTACCGGCGTAACGAAGACCTCCATGCCAAGCAGCTCGTCAGCACCGAGGTGTTCCAGCAGTCACAGTACGAGTACGAGCAGCAGAAGGCGGCGTACGCGCTCGCCGAGCTGAATTTCAAATACGCCTCGATCAAAACCCCGATCAGCGGCGTTGTGGCGGAACGCCACATCAAGGTTGGGAACATGATACTCCCCAATCAGGCGGTGTTCCGCGTCACCGGTCTCAATCCGTTGATCGCGGTGCTCCACGTGCCGGAGGGACAGATGGGGAGGCTGCGCGAGGGACTCAAGACGCAGCTCGGCATCGACGCAGTCAAGGACACGGTGTTCCAGGGCCGGATCAAACGGATCAGCCCCGTGGTCGATCCGGCGACCGGCACGGTCAAGATCACCATCGAGACGCGCGATGAATCGGGCCTTCTCAGGCCCGGCATGTTCGCCCGGATCAAAATCATATACGACGTGCACGAGAACATTATCAAGGCCCCGAAGGACGCGATCATATCAGAGGACCGCGAAGCGGCCGTGTTCGTCGTGCGGGACAGCCTCGCAATCAGGCGGAACGTCACCATCGGGTATACCAACACGACGCACGTAGAGATTCTCGAGGGGCTCGCGGTGGGCGATACGGTCGTCACCACCGGCAAGGGGAGTCTCAAGGACAGCACCTGCGTGGAGATCGTCGCCAAGAATCGGTCCCGGAACACGCCATGACCGGCGGACCGGAACGGATCCATTCGCGGCCCGTTCGTTTCGCGCCGGCATCATGAATCGAGGAAATCAACAGCGAGGACCCGAAGCACGATGAAGATCATCGAACTTTCCATCAGGCGCCGAGTCACGATCGCCATGTTCACGCTGGCGATCATCCTGTTCGGCTCGGTCTCTTTCCTGCGGCTCAAGATCAACCTGCTCCCGGAGCTCACGTACCCGTCACTTACCGTGCGAACCGAATACGTGGGAGCGGCGCCGGCCGAAATAGAGAACCTGATTTCCAAGCCGATCGAGGAGGCGCTCGGCGTCGTGAAGAACGTCCACCGCGTCAGTTCCATATCGCGATCGGGGCAGTCCGACGTGCTGCTCGAGTTCTCCTGGGGCACGAACATGGACTATGCGAGCCTCGATGTCCGCGAGAAGCTCGACGCACTCGAGCTGCCGCTTGATGTGCAGCGGCCCTCCATCCTGCGGTTCGATCCCTCCCTCGAGCCGATCATGCGATTCGGATTTTACCGCACGGCCGGCGCGGCCGCCGATACACAGGCGGTGCAGCCCGGCTTCGACGAGGAAGAGCTGAAATTCCTGCGTCGGTTCGCCGAGGAGGAAATCAAGAAGGAGCTGGAGGCGGCGCTCGGCGTCGCCGCGGTCAAGGTGAGCGGCGGCCTGGAGGACGAGATACAGGTCCTCGTCGACCAGGGACGTCTCGCCCAGCTCGACCTTCCGATCGATCAGCTCGCCGGCCAGATCGGCGCGGAGAACGTGAACCTCTCGGGCGGCCGCCTGGAAGAGGGAATGCAGCAATACCTCGTCCGGACGCTCAACCAGTTCCAGTCGATCAGCGAGATCAGCGACGTCATCGTCTCGACCAAGGACGGAAAGCCCACCTACCTGCGCGATATCGCGACGGTACGCCACGGATACAAGGAGCGGGAGGCGATCACCCGCCTCGACGGAAGGGAAGCGGTGGAGATCGCGATCTACAAGGAAGGGGACGCCAACACCGTCTCCGTCGCCCGCGAGGTCGATAGAAAGCTCGTGCGCGTCCGCGAGATTCTTCCCCCGGAGTACGAGCTCACCAAGGTGTACGATCAATCGACATTCATCACGCAATCGGTCAACGAGGTCATTCAGGCGGGCGTCATCGGCGGCGTGCTCGCCATACTCGTACTGTACTTCTTCCTCCAGAATTTCTGGGCCACCGTCATCATCTCCCTCTCGATACCCATATCCGTCATCGCCACCTTCAACCTGATGTACGGAGCCAACCTCACGCTGAATATCATGTCGCTGGGGGGCATCGCCCTCGGCATCGGCATGCTGGTCGACAACTCGATCGTCGTTCTCGAGAATATCTCGCGTCACCGGGAACAGGGGAAGAATGTGATCGATGCGGCGCGCGAGGGGGCGAGCGAGGTCGGCAGGGCGGTCACCGCGTCGACACTCACCACGATCGCCGTCTTTTTGCCGCTCGTATTCGTCAAGGGGATTTCGGGACAGCTGTTCCGGGACCAGGCGCTCACCGTGACCTTTGCGCTGCTTGCATCCCTCTTCGTCGCCCTCACCCTCATCCCGATGCTGGCATCGCTCCAGAACCGGAAAACCGTCCCCCCGGTGATCCCGGCGCAGGAACCGCCGAAGACGCGGGCGGGCAGGGCCGCGCGTAAAACAAACCGGTTCATTTTCACGTCGGTTCCCGTCCTCGGCGTCAGGATGATACTCGGAGCCGTCCGGCTCGCCGCGCGCGGGGCGCTGTTCTGCGTACGGCCGTTCCTGCGTCTCTTCCAGCGGGCGTACACGGGACTCGAAAAACGGTATCACGGCATGCTGACGTGGTCCCTCGCCCACAGGGGCGGCGTCATTTTTATCGCGGCGGTACTCTTCGCAGCCTCGGTGCTGCTCGTCCCGAAACTCGGCGTCGAGCTCATTCCGCAGCTGTCCCAGGGGGAATTCCACGTCGAGTTCCGGCTTCCGCCGGGAACGCCGCTCGATATCACGGACAGGACGATTGCAACGGTACAGAACTCCGCGAAGGGCATCGAGAACATTTCGACGACGTTCGCCGTCGCCGGCACCGGCAACAGGATGGACGCCAATCCCGAGCAGGGAGGCGAGAACTGGGGGGAGCTCAACGTGGTCCTGACCCGGGGTTCGGGGCGCGAGCAGGAAGAACAGGTGATGGGGGCGATCCGCAAGAATATGGAGGACATACCGGACCTCCAGTACAAATTCGCGCGCCCCACCCTCTTCAGCATGAGAACGCCGGTCGAGATCGAGGTGTCGGGATTCGAGCTGCGGCATCTCAAGACGGTCAGCAGCGAGATAGTCCGCAAACTCGAGGCCTCCCCGCGCTTCGCCGACGTGAAATCGACGATGCGGGCGGGGCACCCCGAGATACAGATACGGTTCGACCGCGAGCGTGCGGCGACGCTCGGATTCGCCGTGCACCAGATCGCCGACCGCGTGGTGAACAAGATTCGCGGGGATGTCGCGACACGCTACTCGTGGCACGACCGCAAGATAGACGTCCTGGTGCGTGCGCGGGAGACGGACCGCAACTCGATTGAGAAGATCCGGAAATTGATCATCAACCCGGAGAGCGAGCGTCCCGTCACGCTCGATGCGGTCGCCGATATCGTCATCGACACGGGACCGGGGGAGATCAGACGTATCGATCAGGAGCGCGTCGCTCTCGTAACGGCCAACCTCAGTCACGGGGACCTCGGAAGCGCGGCGGATGAGATCGAAGCGATCATCGGCACGATACCGATGCCGTCCGGTATCACCGTGCAGCTCGCCGGGCAGAACCGAGAAATGATGCTGTCGTTCCGTTCGCTCGTGTTCGCGCTGCTCCTCGCCATCTTCCTCGTCTACCTGGTGATGGCCTCGCAGTTCGAATCGTTCCTCCATCCCTTCGTGATACTCTTCACGATCCCGCTGGCGCTGATCGGCGCGGTCCTGGGACTCCTCGTAACCGGCTCGACGATCAGTGTCGTCGTCTTCATCGGACTGATCCTGCTGGCCGGTATCGTGGTCAACAACGCCATCGTCCTCGTCGATTTCATCAACCAGCTCCGCGCCAGGGGAATGGGAAAGATCGAGGCAATCATCGAGGGCGGGCGCTCGCGCCTCAGGCCGATTCTCATGACGATGCTCACGACCACACTCGGCCTGCTGCCTCTGGCCCTCGGAATCGGCGAGGGGGCCGAGGTGCGCGCCCCCATGGCGATCACGGTGATCGGGGGACTGACGGTCTCGACGCTGCTCACGCTGATCGTGATCCCGGTGGTGTACGCGATCGTCGATCGGAAGGATTGAAACGCGGCCGGCCGCGCGGCCTGCCGCGTCCGGCCGGCCTTGAACGGATAATCGCGGGCAACGATATCATGAACCTCACCGAGTCATCACTCCGCCGTCCCGTCACGACGATGATGATCTTTCTTTGCTTCGTCGTCGTCGGCGCCATATCGGCGAAGCTCCTGCCGATGGAGTTCTTCCCCGACCTCGACGCCCCCTTCGTCGGCGTGGACATCCCCTACCCCGGATCGACCCCCGAGGAGATCGAGCGGCAGATCACGGGACCCGCCGAGGAGGTGCTCGCGACGATCAGCGGCATCAAGCGGATGGAATCGAACTCGGGGGAGAACGGTGTGTTCATCTTCCTGAGGTTCGACTGGGGCATCGACGCCAACGTGAAGGCCCTCGAGGTGAAGGAAAAGCTCGAGGGGATACGCCACCTCTTCCCGCGGGATCTCGAGCGGTTCTTTATCCGGAAGTGGTCGACGGCCGATATGCAGATGCTCGTTCTGCGCATCTCGAGCAACCGCGACCTCTCCAACGCCTACGACATGCTGAACCGCAACGTGAAGCGGCGGATAGAGCGTATCGAGGGTGTCTCCAAGGTCGATCTCTACGGCGTCGAACCCAAACAAGTGCGTATTCAGCTCGCGGCCGACCGCATCATCTCCCACAACATCGATATCGGAAGCCTCGTCGAGACGCTCCGCAGGAGCAACTTCCTCGTGACCGCGGGAAAGATCACCGACAGCAACCATCGTTTCGTGGTGCGTCCCGTCGGGGAATTCCAGACCATCGAGGAGATCGGGGATGTCGTAGTCGGCAACAATATCCACCTCAGGGACATCGCGGCGATCACGTACGATCACCCGAAATTGGACTACGGACGGCACCTTGACCGTAAGTACGCGATCGGCGTGGATATCTACAAGGAGGCCGGCGCCAATCTCGTCGACGTGTCGAAATGGATCATAGAGGAGATCGACAGGATCAGGGGTCTCCCCGAGATGGAAGGAATCAGCATCTACTACATGGACAACCTCGCCGAGGGAGTTGTTGACTCCCTCAACGAGGTTCTGAAATCGGGTCTCATTGGCGGCTGTCTCGCGATCGTGCTCCTCTTCTTCTTTCTCCGGCGTCTCACCACGACGCTGATCGTCTCGCTGGCCGTGCCGCTGTCGCTCCTCATCACGCTGACCTTCATGTACTTCACCGGCGTCACGCTCAATATCCTCTCCATGATGGGCCTCATGCTCGCGATCGGGATGCTGGTGGACAACGCGGTGGTGGTCACGGAGAGCATCCATCGCCACCAGCTGCTCGATCCGTCCTCGAAATCAGCCATCACGGACGGCGTGCGCGAGGTATCCCTCGCCATCACGGCGGGAACGTGCACGACGGCGATCGTGTTCCTGCCGAACATCGTTAATCCGAACAACGAGACGGCCATCTACCTGAAGCACGTTGCCATCACGATCTGCATCGCGCTCGGCGTCTCGCTCGTTCTCGCCCAGACGATCGTGCCGCTCCTCGCAACCCGCGTCAAGCCGCCGAAGAAGCGCACGAAGGAAACAGTGATAGACAAGCTGACACGCCGGTACATAGGTGTACTCGCGTGGACGCTGCGACACCGCAGGGCGACCGTCGGATTGATCGCACTGATTCTCCTCAGCATCGCCGTCCCCATCAAGATGGTGAAGATGGACATGTTCGATAACCAGGATGAGCGCCGGCTCCGGCTCCACTACCATATCAACGGCAGCTACACCGTCGAGAAGGTCGAGGCGGCGGTGGACGTCTTCGAGGAGTACCTGTTCGACCACCAGGACGAGCTCGAGATCGAATCGATCTACAGCTACTACCAGTCCAACTACGCCATGTCGACGATTCTCCTCAAGGAGGGAAAAGAGGCGGACAGGTCGGTCGACGATATCAAGGAGGATATCCGCAAGGGACTGCCGAAGCTCGCCATCGCGGATCCCTCGTTCGACTGGCACGATGACGGCGGCCGCGGGAACACCATCAGGCTGCAGCTCATCGGCAAGTCGAGCGAGCGGCTCGTCGACCTGTCGCACGATCTCGCGTGGACCCTCTCGGAGATCGAGGGCCTCACCGATGCCCGATCGGAGGCCGAAACGGGAGAGGAGGAGGTGCAGGTGGTCGTGGACCGCGAACGGGCGTGGCAGTACGGATTCTCGACCGAGGAGGTCGCAAACGTCGTCTCCGCCGCCATGCGGGGAATCAATCTCCGGCGTTTCCGCCGCGAGGACACCGAGGTCGAGATGCGCCTGGAATTCCAGGATACCGACCGCCAGACGCTCGAAAACCTCCGGGACGTGCCGCTCATGAGCGCCGGGAACCGGTCGATCAAGCTCGCCGCCCTCGCCGACTTCCGCGTACGCCGCGGCCCGCGAAACATACACCGCGAGAACCGGACGACCTCCATCGGCGTCACCGCGCACCTCGATGGCATCACGGTGAACGAGGCTCGCGCCAAGCTCGGCCAGGTCATGGCGAACTTCAACCTCCCCTCGGGATACACGTGGAACTACGGCGAGAGCTTCGACCACGAGGGGGAGGCCTTCAATACGATGCTGCTGAATCTCCTCCTCGCGCTGGCGTTGATCTACTTCGTCATGGCGGCGCTCTTCGAATCCCTCCTCTTTCCCGCCGCCATCTGGACACAGATCATCTTCTCGGTCGTCGGCGTGTACTGGTTCTTCCTCCTGACCGGCACGACGATGTCGATCATGGGGATGATCGGCATCCTGATTCTGATCGGCGTGGTCGTGAACAACGGGATCGTTCTCGTCGACCATATCCACCAGCTGCGGGAGCGGGGCACCGAACGCATCGATGCCATCATGCAGGCGGGGCGCGACCGGCTGCGGCCGATTCTCATGACCGCCGGAACGACGGTGCTCAGCCTGATCCCCCTGTGCATCGTGAGGACGCAGATCGGCGGCGGCGGTCCCTCCTATTTCCCCATGGCGCGCGCCATCGTCGGCGGGCTCGCCTTCTCGACCATGATCACCCTTCTCGTACTCCCCACGATCTATATCCTCCTCGACGACCTGCGCAACTGGGCGCGCCGTATCATCAGCATGGCGCGGTGAAAATCCCGGAAAACCCCCGACCAATATAGCTATTGACAATTCCGGTTCTCTTCCCATAGACTCTATCCCGTCGGAACGGCTGCGTGACGGCCGTGACGACGCAGTTTGGGGCGGTATAGCAACCGTCCGATCAGGGACTCTTTCAACACGTTCAAACATAATCGGTTCCTCTTCAACGGATAGTATACCGTCCAGCGCCGGCCGGTCAGCGCATGCATCCGGGGTGTCATCGGCCGGTGCGAATTCACATTCCTCACTCAATTGTTCCCCGAAAGGGAACAGAAAGGAGGGCAGGATGGGACGATTACGCTCTCTCGCCCTGGTCGTCCTGCTCCTCGGCGGCACATTCGTGCTCGCGGGGGCCGGAATCGACCGGGACGACGGCGGCCGTGGCATGCTCGGCGTTCCGAAGGACTCGTCCTCGACCTTCGAGATCGGCCAGCTGATCGGCCAATTCCCCACCGATACGGTGGCGGTCCCCCTCTACCTGCACACCGACAGTCTTGTAACCTACATCGAGGCGCGCATTTACTGGGAGGACAGCGATCTGGAACTGCTCTCGGTGACGGCCGGACCGGGGATACCCGGCACGGCGACACTCAACACGTCGAATCCGAACGACTCGACGGTCATCATCGAGATCTCCAATCCCGGAGTTCCTTTCGGCATCCCGAGCGGGGATGCGATCGCGTACCTCAACTTCGAGATCCAGTGCTTCGGCTATGGTGCCAACACGTGGATCAGATTCGTCGACGAGGACAACTACAATGTCTTCGTATGCAACGGATTGCTCTACTCGCCGCTCCGGGACGACGGCCGCATCTGGACTGATTACGAGTCGTACCTCTACGTGCTCGGGACGTTCGTATATCCCTATCCGGGGGATCAGCACATCCCGGTGGGTTTCGACCTGTACCAGGAGGTGCCGGGTAAACTTCTGTGCGTCAATCTCGTTTATGATCCGGGACGCCTGCACTACGACTCGATAACGGTCGGCGAGGGCCTCATGCCGGGTGACGAGGTATACGCGACGGTCGTGGGCGACACGATCAAGGTCACACTGCCGGAGACCAACGAGTTTCTCCCCGTCGGCGAGCGCCGGATCTTCTACCTCCATTTCGGAGCGGAGACAGGTGATGACGACTACATAACATACGTGACACCGGTATACGGCGAGCGGCTCGACC
>DATKWS010000169.1:0-8372 GCA_035529435.1 Patescibacteria group bacterium | reverse complement strand
CTGCAATGACAACATGAACTGCCAGGTGGTATTTTTCTGCGGATCGGAATATCCCAGCATCCCCTATCCCGGCCTCTTCGATACACCGTACTGTATTGGGTCGGGAAGCGATATCGCTCCCTGTCAGAATGAGAGTATCATCTCGCCGGTCATCGACCTAGGAAGGTATTCAGCGAACTGCGACCATGATCAGGACGCGGCTATCCCGCCGGGCGTCCTGCCCGATCTCTGCAAAACAGAGCTCTGTTTCACCGTCTACCCGGATCTTCCTCTTGCGAATTGCGTTTTCTACACGTGGGGCGTCCGCGAGGTGAAGGACAGCTGTCCTCAGCAATGGGAGAACCGAAATTACGTGTACTATGGTGAGGAGAAAAGATATATCGACCAATGCTTCGATATAACGGATCTGGTTGCAGAATATGATACGATACAGATGTCGCTCACCGTCCTCGACATGTGCGATGTGTGGTTTGGAGTGTACTGTAACTGCGCGACCCACACGCCGGCGCCGTGGTTCGACAACGTGTGCATCCACCGCAGCGTCGCGATCGGTCCCACCTGGAGCTACGAGGACGAGGATCTCTTTCAGGACAACTTCCCCTCCAATCCGGATCTAATGGAGAGTACTATACGGGCCGATGCCGCGCTGGATTCCGATCCGTCGGGACCCAATATCATACCCGAGGACTGCATCACCGTGAGCTGCGGATCGTATTGCTGCCCTGGCGGGATCAAGTGGACGGGGGATTGGCCCGAGGTATACATGTACGTGCGATGCTCATATATCGGCCCCGGCATAAAGCCTGTTCTCGCGGCGTCCCAACTTGCCGACTGGATCGGTTGCGGGAGGCTCGCGCCGGTCCAGCCCGCTCCGCCGTGGGTGGCTTTCCAGGCGTCTCCATCTCCAACCGGCGTGGACGAATTCCAATTCGATCTCAACGACCAACTCTTCACGCGGGGCTACTTCATCGAATACTACTTCGAAGCAGAGGATGCATGCGGGAAAAAGACGACTCTTCCGGCACGGGCCCGCGCTCTCGCGGACGCGACGTACCCGGATGGCTCGGGAGGGCAATACAAGGGCGTCAGTTACCTCTTCGAATTCACCTGTCTTCCCACGATGAACAGTGACATCCTCTACGTGGATGATTGCCATGGATTGTGGTCGACCAACACGGTTCCCGGAGCGGCTCCGTGGGGTTACGTCGAATACGATTTCAACAATGCCTTCATATCGGTGATTCCATCGGAGAATCTTCCCGACCGGTATGATGTGAACGCTCCCGAGAAGATGGTTTCGAATGGATTGGGCAGCCGCGCATATCAAGAGCATCTCAGTTATGCCTATCGGAAGATCATCTGGTCCTCGGGGCACCTCTCCCATGGAACGATTTGTGACGGCTCGGCCCTATCGGATAAGAGTCCCGATTGCCAGGTACTGAACAACTGGCTCCTGCTCACGGGAAACGATATCGGTCTCTGGATAACGGGAGACAACATCGCCTGTGACCTCGATGACCTGATCTTCAACGGCAGCATACCGGCTACAACATTGATGGGTACGTGGTGCGGTACGAGTCTCGATCCTGCACCCAACGCGTGCAGCTACTATGAGCTGACCGGAGGACTCATCGGCGGAACGGTGAATCCCGAAATTACCGGCACCGCATCGAGCATTTTCTGGGTATATCCCCCCGGCGAGCCCGTGCAGCTGTTTGCGTGCAATCCCTGTCCAAACCTGATGGGTTTTGACGTTCTGCAGCCGATCGGCAACGGAATCTCAGCGCTTCGATACCCAAATTTTGGAGGGCAGCAGTACTCGGCCGCCATCCAGGCCTCGAGCGTTAATAGCCTCGGATACGACGCCAGGACGATGTGGTTCGGATTCAGCTATCAACGTACCTCGCCGCTCGAGGTCGGCGTGCCTCTCGTGAAGTTCGTGGTGCTGCGTGACATCATCGCGTGGATGGAGAATATACCGAATGAGGATATCACCGAGACAGACGTGCCGCTCGTCACCCGGCTGGCGCAGAACTATCCGAACCCCTTCAATCCGGCGACGACCATCCAGTACGACCTCCGGGAAAAGGGCCCAGTCACGATACGGATCTACAACGTTCAGGGACAGATCGTCAGAAAACTCGTCGACGAGATCAAGAAGCCCGGTTCATACTCCATCGTCTGGGACGGAAAGAATGATTCCGGCGCGCCGATGGCGAGCGGCGTGTATTTCTACAAGATGGAGGCCCCGTCGTTCAGCAGGACGAGGAAGATCGTGCTCCTCAGATAGTATCCGGGGAGAAGGCTTTTGCAGGCCGTTACCGTTTTGAAAGCGAGTTTTTGATAAGCAAGAGAAATTCGTTGTCATAGAAATGGTAATATTTCTATTCAGGAGGCGAGATCAATGAATCGACGAGTTTATGTCAGTGTTGTTCTTTTCGTTGCTGCGCTGTTTCTGTTGAGCGGACATTGTTTTTCGCAAGCAGGCAGACAGATGCTTCACTGGTACTTTCCGGAGAAGTATATCGATTTTGTGCCACCGGCGAGCGTGGAGATAATACCGAACTTCGATTATACGGAACCTTTCGAGTACCAGGTTTCGAACGGAATCTGCGATGGGAACGAAAACCTAATTTTTTACGTTATAAATTGCGTCATATTCAACCAGTACGGCGGCGAGGGGATCATCGATTACTACGATTACGTGCAACACGAGATCGTGATGATTCAGAACCCGTACTTCAGCTCTGATTTCTTTCTTTTCGAGGGGAGACTGGGCGGCCTGTACTACTGCAAGTTGACGTTTTCGGAATACTCGATATTCGGTGTCGGCCGGGGAAAGCTGCAGCCCGGTTGGACGAAGCTGGTCGATCTCTATAATGTAGGGACCTGTTTCGCCGTAACCCAGCCGTCGCTGGAAGAGTACTATGTCTATTTCACGACGGACGATTCCGTCGAGAGATGCACGGTCGGCAATTACGTCCATTCCCCGGTGACCATATACAGCGGCACCTTCGGTGGCTACAAAATCAATAACGTGGAACTCGAGATCAACTGTGACGGGACGAAGCTCGCCGGTACGGTGCAATACTATAACGATCCGGCAGCTCGGGAGCCGAATGTCCTGTTCGTCATGGATCTCGACATGGACGGCCTCTATGTGGATCATACACTGTACTGGAAATGCGACGTGTCTCCATATGAAGTTCCGGGAGTCTATGCGATCACCGGTCTCGAGTTCTCGCCGGACGGGGAGAAGCTGTATGTGAATTTCCACGATCTCTGGATCGAGCCGCCCGGTGACAACACGGGAATCTACTGGGTCGATCTGTCCACGAAGACGCTCTCCCCGTCGCCGGTTCCGGGGTCCGAGTTGTATCACAGCTCGATGCTCGAGCTCGCCCGCAACGATCTGATATATGTCTGCAGCCCCGGCGATACGCTTCGCGGCATCGATTATACGACGGACCAGTTCTCCTCGCTCCCCGAAGCGACGATCGAGGGCGTCGATGTACCCGAATGGCCGATAGATGTATCGTTCTATCCCGAAGAAGTGTTGATGCAAAAGGTTTTGCCCGACCAGATCGATTGCTATGATTACATACATATTTGCGCGACCGGATTTCCGACGGATGTGCAGGTGAGCTCCTTCGAGGCGGTCGATCGCGGGATCGAGATCGAATTGATATGGGTCACGGTTTCCGAAATAGAGAACGCGGGCTTCAGGCTGCACCGCAGCACCGATGGCACAGGCGATATGAGGCAGCTCAACGAGAATCTGATCGCAGGCAGCGGCAGCGAGCTTGCAGGAGCCCGGTATTCCTTTGTCGACCGGGACGTGATACAGGGAATCGCATATCAGTACTTGCTCGAGAGTGTCGATATCCATGGTAATGGGGAGCAGGTCGGCCCGATAACCGTAACGGCCGGATCAGGGGAAGGGAATGTACCGGCCTTCAGCCTTGCGCAAAATATTCCCAATCCGTTCAATCCGTCCACGAAGATCGAATACGGGCTCGCGGCGGATTGTCATATCGACATCGGAATTTATGACATCCAGGGCCGCAGGGTCGTCACGCTCGTCGATCAATATATGAACGCCGGGACCTATTCGGTCACCTGGGATGGTAGAGGCGCAAGGGGAGCGGAAGCCTCCAGCGGCGTTTACTTCTGCATGTTTCGGGCCGGCCGGTATATGGAAGTCAGGAAGATGACCTTGCTGAGATAGCACGGGTCTCTTTTGAGCAAATAGGGTTCCCGAAAGCCCCGGTTGTTAAGTGGTCGAGGCTTGGCAGCCGGGGCTTTTAATGGTACCGGACATTTCTCCTGGTTGATACGGGAACCGTTGTACTACCTGAGAAGGATGAGTTTTTTCGATTCTACATATTCGTCGGCTTTCAACCGGTAGAAATAGACACCGCTCGCTACCGCGTTGCCGCGGGAGTCCGTGCCGTCCCACACGGCCCGGTATTCGTCCCTCTTCTGGAACGCGTCGACCAGCGTGCGCACCCGCTCGCCCTTGACGTTGTAGATGGCCAGGCTCACGTGCGCGTCGTGCGCGATCGAGTACTCGATCGTCGTCATGGGATTGAACGGATTAGGGTAGTTGTCGCCGAGCCGGGTCACCAGCTGCGGCGGCACGTCGTGACCATCGCTCCTGGATAGTTGTATTCGCCTGATATTCCCGCCGGTATCGAGCGCTTCGGCAAATGTGAAGGAGAGTCCTTCGTTCAGTACGGTGTAGCCCCCACCCTCATCCTTTAACGCGAATTCGATCGTTCCGAACTCAATCTCGCCGTCTCCCTCCGGTTGCATGTTCAGCGCCGCGACAAAGATCAAGTCGCGGCCGTCGTGATTGGTGGTGAAGGCAACGGGTATCCCCGGGAAGGCGGGGTTGGGCGTCCAGCCGCGATACTCCAATCCTTCCAGGCCGGAATCGATCCCCAGCGCCATCGTGGTTATGTCGCGGGTGGGCGCGAGGGAGAGTGTGACGAGGATCGTGCCGCCATTGCCGCTGTCGAGCGATTCCACGGCAGCGAGTTTCATATTGACTGCGGGCCCTTTTTCCAGGTTCGGAGGGATTGTGCTTTTCAGATAGGGATACTCGTGCGTGTAATGTGCCCCGAACAGTGCAAGATCCGACAGATTGATAGTGTTGTCCGGATAGAAATCGAAGCACTCTTTGTAATCGGGATGTCCGAGGCTTTTGAGATAGGTGAAACCGAGTTCGGCGAGATCGGACAGATTGACGGTGCCGTCCGCGGAGTTGTCGGGATTTCCCGTGAAGTCGGGACTTCTGACGCTCAGTCCATTCACGTTTCCTACAACCATGCCGATCAACCGGACCGGTATGTCGGCTGTACCGCAACCGCTCGCCGTTGAGTGCTCGATCGTGCCGGTGTAGGAGGGAGCGACAGCGGATTCTTTTGCGATGATATTCCCCTCGTTCAAGAAGACGTATGGCTCGTCCACCTTGTCGAGAGTGATATCGGAAGCCGGGATTGTGTGCGAGGGACCGAAAAAGGTGGCCGTC
Organism: Patescibacteria group bacterium; assembly: GCA_035529435.1. Lineage (GTDB taxonomy): Bacteria > Krumholzibacteriota > Krumholzibacteriia > Krumholzibacteriales > Krumholzibacteriaceae > DATKWS01. The sequence continues at coordinate 2,839 of DATKWS010000169.1, read as the reverse complement.
TCGATGTCATCGAAATCGACGGTTACCTTCAACCCATATCCGTCTCCCTGCGGGCAGCCGAAGAGGAACTCCTCCTGCCAGAGAGATTCAGTATAAGTGAACTCGTACGTCACTTCGCAGCTCGGCGGCGGGATCCGCTGGGCATAGACATCATAGTCGCTTGCGTTTCGATAGTCCTGCCAGACGACAATCGCTCCCCCGGCCCCGGAGGATATGAGCTGCGCGTACAGTTGACCCGACGTGGCCGTGCAGACGGCGACACCGCCGGCCGGCCATATCGGATCGGTCGACATCGAGCCATCATGGAGAATCCGGCGGGCGTATAGGTCGTAGAATGCCGCCAGCCCGTGACGCCATACGATGATGGCGCCTCCCGCTCCGTCCGAAGTAATTATGGGTATTTTCTGCTCGTTGATCGCACCGGCGACGCACACTCCCGAAAGAGTAGGCTCCCATGTGACATCACCATTCGAATTGATTGCGTTGACATAGATGTCCCAGTTGTCTACTCCGTACCTGCTATCCATCCAGGTTATTATTGCTCCTTCCTCGCCATCTGTGGTGAGTTTGGCAATACGCTGCCGTTCGTCATGTATGCAGATTGGTACGCCGTTCGTATAGTCTTTCCACTTACCAGCATGGATCTCGCCGCCGGCATCTATCCTTTGAGCGTAGATGTCGTCGTGATTGTTTGCTCGTTTGTCGCTCCAGGTGATGATTGCCCCTCCCGCGCCGTCCGGGATGATTTTGGGATATACCTGTTCGTTCGCTTCGATACAAATAGCCGAACCGTCGGTGGGCCAGGAGAGAGGACCCACCGTTCCATCGCCGAGAATCCTCTGCGCGTAAATGTCTCCGCCCAGGCCGATCCCTTCACGCCGCCAGTCTACCCAGGTCATGATCGCGCCGTTTGCGGTGTCGGAAGCGAGTTCGATCCATCCCTGACCGGAATCCGCAAGGCATACGGCGATGCCGTCAGCGGTCCAGCCCGCGTGAACGCCTCCATCGGCATCGATCCTCTGGGCATAGACGTTGAAGAATTGTCCGCGCTGGTCCTCCCACGCGATGATCGCGCCGCCGACTCCGTCGGATACGATCTGCGGATCCACCTGGGCACCGGCCATCAGGCAGATGCCCACTCCTTCGTCCGGCGACCAGACGGGATTTCCCGTGTCGTCGAATCTCTGCGCGAAGATGTCGCAGTTGCCGTTGTGCGCATCGTACCAGGTGACGATCGCCCCTCCATCGCAGTCGGATACGATCTGGGGGCGCAGCGTATCGCCGGAGGCGAGGCCGATGACGATGTTGTATGTCCATTGAAGATATCCGAAGGCATTTATTCGCGCTACGCCGACACCTCGGTAAGACGTTCTCCAGTCCTCCCACGTGATTATCGCTCCGTCGGCGCCGTCCGTCGTGATTTGCGGATATAACTGTGGAGCTGTTTCAGTGCTTATGGCGGCGCCGTTTGTCACCCACTGCGCCTGCAGCTGAAACGCCGCGCAGAGCAGTATTGCCATGGTCAATATGATGCTGAAGCATGTTCGGCTTAACATTTGTGAGCCTCTTTCTGGGTTTTGAGATGACGTTTCGTTTTGAGCCTCATTATTGGGAACCTCTCGGTCGGAAATCATCGTTCTCGAAAGCACCTCCTTTTTTATCGGCCGTCTGGCCGCTTTACAACTTGTGCAAGGAACGCTCACCTCAGCAGGACCATCTTCCGCGAGAGCACCTCCTTTCCCGCCTTGATGCGATAGATGTAGGCGCCGGAGCTTGCGGGATTTCCGTTCTCGTCGAGGCCGCGCCATTCGATCGTGTGCGCGCCGCGCTCCTGCGCTTCGTCCACCAGGCGCGCGATCCTTCTCCCGGAGACATCGTAGATATCCAGCGTCACGTGGGCGGCCGACGGCAGGTAGTAACCGATCGCCGTCACGGGATTGAACGGATTGGGATGGTTCTGGTGGAGCATCAGAGCGTACGCCGGCGTCTCGAGGTCCACCTCGAAGGAGGCGGCCGCTTTCCCGCCTTCGAATATCGCGACGCGATAGGTACACGCCCCGCCCGGCTCGATCGAGTAATCGCGCAGCGTGAATTGGTCATTCTCGCGGGCGATATCAGGGTCGTGAATCGGCGCAAATGGCACGCCCGGAATAGTCCTGCGTGAGATGTCGAATGTCAGGTCCTCGTGCATGCCGGCGTCCCGCAGGGTCCAGGTGACCTCGGCATGATCGTCCCGCCAGGCGGAGGCGAAGTGCCGGATCATAACGGCAACCTGGGGGTCGGGACCACCGAAATAGAGATAGGCCCGTCCCTCTTCCAACTCGGGATTGCTGTATTCAAACGCTCCCACAATGACGTCGGCGTAACCGTCACCGTTCACATGACCGGCACACGCTACGGAATTCCCGAAACGGACGTAGTTCTTGTTGCCCTCGGCGATCCAGCAGGGTGTTGTGGAAAGCCCCCCGTCACCGCCGAGATAAACATATGCCCGCCCCTCCATCGACTGGATATTGTCGTACCCATACGCGCCGACTATGACATCATCGTACCCGTCGCTGTTCACATCGCCGGCACACGCCACGGAGATACCGAACCAGGCGTGTTCCTGATCGCCCTCCGCCATCCAGGAATAGGTATCCACGGTTCCGCTGTCGCTCCCGAGAAAGAGATACGCAGTTCCCTCGTTGGTATCGGGTTTGTCGTATACATACGCACCGACGATCACGTCGTCGAATCCGTCGCCGTTCACATCGCCCGCGCCCGCCACGGATCTGCCGAGACCGGTATCCTCCTGCTCGTCCTCGACCATCCAGCAGAAGTCGTCCACGACCCCCGT
>DATKWS010000168.1:0-3847 GCA_035529435.1 Patescibacteria group bacterium | reverse complement strand
GCGCGAAACGGGGTCCACGCCGTACGTCGGTTCATCCAGCACGATCACACCCGGCTCATGCATCAGCATGCAGGAGAGGGCCAGCTTCTGCTTCATCCCTCCCGAGAGGGCGCCGGCACGCCGTTTCTTGAACGGCGCCAGCTTCGAGAACTCATAGAGCCGCTCCACGCGTTTCAACTGCACGGCGCGCGGTACGGCAAACAGGTCGCCGAAAAAGCGCAGATTCTCCTCGACGGTCAGATCGCGGTAGAGGCTGAAACGCTGGGGCATGTAACCGACGCTGGAGCGCACGTACGATACATGCAGCCCGACGTCCTTCCCGTTCACCAGCGCCCGGCCGGCATCGGCGCGCAGCAACGTGACGAGTATGCGGATCAGGGTCGTTTTCCCGGCGCCGTCGGGACCGATCAGGCCGTACAACTCCCCCTGGCCGATATCGAGGCTGACGCCACGCAGGGCCAGCACGGCGCCGTATGCTTTTTGCACATTCTCAATATGGATCGGATTCATGCCGGCCTGCTCCGCTCCGTCCGTTCGAATACACGATGGGTGGACCGATACCGCGTCGCCGGTCCAAAGAAACGGTTCTCACCGTGCTCTCTTTTCATTATCGAGCACGACCTCGACCGGCATCCCGATCTTGAAGATGCCGTCGGGATTGGGCACACGCAGTTTCACCGCATAGACCAGCGATGTGCGCGTTTCCTCGGTCAGGATCGTCTTCGGTGTGAATTCGGCTTCGCTCGAGATCCACGCCACGGTGGCCGGAAAGGTTCGATCGACGCCGTCCACCAGAACACGCGCCCCCCGACCGAGCGTCACCGCATTCAACTCGGTCAGGGGTATATAGATCGTCGCCTCCATCTCACCCAGATCGGCGATTTCCAGCAGTCGCGCGCCGGGAGCCGCATGCTCCCCCGGATTGACGAGCCGGTTGATAACGACACCCCCGACCGGGGACGTCACGCGGGCGTCATCCATGGCGATCCGCGTGACATCCGTCGTCGCCTCGAGCTGCCGCTCTTTTGCCTCGAGTACGCTCAGATTCGATCGAAGGGCCTCGAGCTGTGCATCGAACACGTCGACCCGGCTTTTCAGCTCATCCCGTGTCTGGGTGGTGGCCGCACCCTGCGTCAGCATTGTCTCGGTCTTTTTCAGCGTCTCACGGGCGAGATCACGCTCGCTCCGGACCTGGCGCATCTGCGCCTGCACCGAGCCCCCTGTCGCGCGCACCTCCTCGAGCTGGGCTTCCTGCCGGCGCAGCTCCGCTTCGAGTCGTTCGGTATCGATTCGCACCAGAAGCTGGCCTTTCCGCACCGGATCACCCTCGTCCACCGCCACGGAGTCGATCCTGCCCGTCGCCTCGGCCGCCAGACGGATCAACTCCACATCGATACGGCCGTTGTAATGGTACGCACCGTTGTCCCCGCCGCCGCAGGAGACCACGAGCGACACCGCAATCACAACGCAATACAATCGGCTCCACCGCTTCATTTCAAACTCCATTGTTCAATGGATGCACCACTCAAAAATTCGATCTCGTTGATCTTGAGCTCCAGGCGCAGCACCTGACGCCGGTGATTGAGCTCGGCCTCCGTCAATTCCAGGTCGGCCTCGTTGTAATCGCTCGTCGAGACCATGCCCTGGTTGTACCGGGATTCGATCACGGACAGTTTGTCGCGGGCCACTTTCAGGTATTGCCCGGCTGCCGCGATCTGCTCCTCGATCGATTGCAGCTCGCGGAGGGCATTGTCGTACTCGGTGCGGAGCTCGTCGGCGAGCGCCTCCCGTTGCCAGGTTGCACGCCGCAGGTCCTCGCGCGAGGCTGCCGTTTCCAGACGATCGCTCCCCCAGCCGAAGAGGCTCCAATTGAGACTCACTCCCCAGACGCCGTACTGCATCCATTCGTCATTGATCACATCGACACCCGGCCTCCCGTACCGGTATCCCGCGTAGAGCGCGACGGCCGGGTAGTAATCGGCTTTTTTCAACTCGATACCGGTGGCCGCCAGTGTCTCCTGCTGCCGGAGCAGGCGGTACGCTTCGACACGCTCCAGTGAGAGCGAAAACGGCGCCGCCCGGTGTCCGGCCGGCCGGAACGCCTCGACATCGATATCCCGTCCCGCCATCTGATGGAGACGCTGCCGCGTCGTTCGCAGGTCGCCGCTCGCAGCGATCCGCTTCTGCCGGTAATCGAGCCGGGTCAGTGACAGTGACAGCGTATCGAGGGCCAGCGCCATCCCCTGTTCGACCAGCGAGCCGACGCGCCTCTCCTGCCAGGCGACGCGCTCCAGCGATGCATCGAGCACCTCGATCTCCAGCATGAAGCTCTGCGCCTCGCGGTAGAGCGCCACCGTCTGAAAGGCCACGTGCCGTTTGGTATCGGCACGCCGGATCTCCGCAAGGTCCGCCCTCTGCCGCATCATGAGTGTGCGGTTCCTCTGGGCAAAACCGCTGAAGAGCAGGTAGCTGGCCGTCAATCCCGCCTCGTATGTGTCGTATACTCCCAGGTCGAATCCGCCGGCGGGCAATCCCGGGACGGCGGCGGGAAAAGCGACACCGGCCACATCGGTGACGTGACGGTACGACGCCTCCACATCGAGACGGGGAAGCGTCGAGCGGAATGCGGCGGTCGCCTCGAGACGGGCCTTCCGGGCGGCGCCGTCTTCGGCCTTGAGCGATTTGCTGTTCTCGAGCGAGAGGCGCACCGTCTCGGCGAGCGACTGGGCGCACGCTCGATCCGAATGACCGGCTGCGAGCAGTACGGCAAGCACCGACAATAACCGGATCGATTTCATGAATCGTCCCCCCGCTTCTTGATTCCAAGATAGAGATGACGGAAGAGGGCTTCCTTTCGCGCCGCTACGAATGCATCACGATCGGTTTCTTCCATCGGAAATATCACTCCGATCAGAGGCTCGGCGATAAAGAAGTAGACGCAGCCCCCCAGCAGGGTGACGACGAATTGTACGGCATCGTCCACGTTCTCGATTTCGCCCCGATCACGCCGCTCTTCGATGATGTGCAGCATCGTCCGCGGGACGGTGAATATCCCCTCCTCGATCATTTCCCCGACGACGCGGCCGACGATCGCACCCCCTTCGCTCAACTCCCGGACGATGAACATCGGCAGACGGGGATGGCGGTTCAGCATTTCGAGAAAACCATCGATGAAACGGCGCAGGATGGTCTCTACATCGGCCGATGTGTCGATGGAAAGCCGGAATTGTCGTGCATACCGCCCGAGCACCATCCTGAAGATCGTGGCATACAGGTTATCCTTGCTGCGGAAATAGTAGTGGAGCATCGCCTTGTTGACGCCCGCCCGGTCGGCTATCTCCTGCATGCGGGCGCCGTGCCGCCCCTTCTCGACGAATACCTGCATTGCCGCGTGGAGAATCTGCTCTTCCCGGGGACCCAGTGGTTCAATCATTTGGTTTAACTCCATTATTTAACCATTTGGTTAATACTAAATCTATTGTACATCACTGTCAATTACTGTTTTATAATTAACGTTAAGAAAGTCACTTGCAGTTTGTCTGCGACGCCGGGAAGGATGGTGCGGGAAGATGAAAATCGTCCATTTCAAAGATGCCGAGAGTTACGAGCCGCAGGAGCACTGGAAGCGTACGAGCCTCTGCAACGAGAACGATATCTCGATCGAGCACTTCGTCAAGCCGCCGGGTCATGCATCCCCCCTTCACGATCATCCCAACACGCAGGTCCTCGTCGTGCTCGACGGCGCTCTGACCATTACCACGGGGGACGGCGGAGAACAGAGGCTCGAGGCGGGGGATGCGGCATACATACCGGGCGGTGAGGCACACGTCGTGACGAATCCGCTCGA
>DATKWS010000167.1:0-16173 GCA_035529435.1 Patescibacteria group bacterium | reverse complement strand
GGCCGATGAGGTATTCGTGGATTTCAAGGAGGATGAACTGAACCGCAACCGATTCTATGTGGGAGTGAAGGCGAAATGGATGAGACATCTCAAAACGAGCCTCCACTACCTCTGGCAGTCGAGCAAAAAGGGTGATGACTGGGTCGATTTCAATATCGTCGGCATCGATATGAAATGTGCTTTTTGACATCGAGAGAGGACTTCCAAACAATGGATCAGTAATTCTGTAATAACAGGAGGGGTAGTATGAACGATTTGCAGGGTACGAATGTGTATTACGAGAAGACCAAGGAATACGAGATGATGCGTCACCAACTTTTGCAGTACCGTCAATTCCGTATGGGCACGTTCATATTTTCAATGACAGCCTTTTCTTCGGTTTTATCGTACACTATTGGCTCGAATATTTTTTCGAATAATAAGATAGAAGTATGGCTATTCTTGTTGATGTCTATGATAACTCCCATGTTGATTTTATCGGCCGGTTGTTGGCTTACATTGGTATTGAGCCAAAGGATTAAATCGACTTGCGAAATGCTATCTATATTCTTGGAAAAGAGATGTGGTTTTGAGAGCGAACAAGTTTTACATAACTATAAAGAAATGATAAAAAATAATAAAAAAAGATACATTAGAATTTCGCAACGAAAGACGTTTGCTCAAATATTCAGGTTTGCTGGATTATTTCCTTTTATAATTATTTTCAAGTCTTTTTCTGATTTGAAGTTGATTGGTCTCTGGATTTGTTTCTTGTTATTGATTTTTGGAGCAATATATTATTTGGGTGTGGGTTTTCCATGCAGGTGCCTGTTGCGGTTAAAACAAGAAGAGATACATAATTTGATGATCAAAGCTAACCCTCGGCCGTAGTTGATGCAAGAGAGTGTGTGGCTGGTGATCAGAATGCATAATCATTAATTAAGCATCTTAAATATTCATGCATGCAATTCAGTTATCCGGTGTAAAAAAGACATACGATCAACCGCAGTTCATTGAGGTCGTCTCCGCGATCGACATCGCGGTGGAGGAGGGTGAGTTCATCTGCATTCTCGGGCCGAGCGGGTGCGGGAAGAGTGTGCTCCTCTGGATGATCGCGGGCTTCGAACGGCCGACGGGCGGCGAGATTCTATTCTACGGCGAGCCGGTGCGACATCCATCTCCCGAGAGGATCATGATCTTCCAGGAGTACGCGCTGTTCCCGTGGAAGACCGTTCTCGAGAACGTCGTCGCCGGAATGGCGTCGACGGGCCTGAAGCGGAGAGAAAAGGTGGACAGGGCGATGTCCTACATCGAAAAGATGGGACTTGCGAACTTCAGGGACTGGCCGCCCCATAAACTGTCGGGAGGGATGAAACAGCGCGTGGCCATCGCGCGGGCCCTGAGCGCGAATCCCAAGGTGCTGCTGATGGACGAGCCGTTCGCCGCCCTGGATGCCCAGCACCGATCGATGCTGCAGAGGGAACTGGTAAGGATATGGCAGGAGACGGGGAAGACCGTAATCTTCGTGACCCACGCAATCAACGAGGCCGTCTTTCTCGCCGACAGGGTGTACATACTCACCGCGAGGCCGGCGGGCGTGAAGGAGTGTATTACGGTGAACCTGCCGCGCCCGAGGAGCAAACGCGATCCGGAGTTCGTCGACGTTGCCGGCCGGATCAATGGATTGATCAAGGCGGAAGTGCAACGGGCATTTGAGGAGGAAATGACCACCGGGATTTCGGTACCCGGGAAGATATGAGAATGGAGAGGGCCGATGAGCACAACGTCCGGTAAACGATCATTCCTTCCATGGATACTCTGTGCGGCGATTGTGATAGCCGGATTTGCGATATGGCGCTACGTCGTCGATTCGGGGTGGAATGCGGACCGGGATGCATCGCGGCCGCCCGTTCTGAGATTCGGCTACAACGCATCAAATGCGAATCACGGTCCCCTCATGGTCGCCATCGAGAAGGGGCTGTTCGAGAAACAGGGAGTGGCGGTGAAGCTCTTTCCCTTCCGAAGGGGCAGGGATATAACGCAGGCGTTGGGCGCCGGGCAGATCGATGTCGCAACGGGGGCGCTGTCGGGTTTTATAGCCGCCATAGCGCAGGGGGCGCCGGTAAAGATCATCGCGATGTGCACGGTCGGCCAGACGGTTGTCTATGTGAGGCCCGGCGAAACCGTTAAAACGCTCGTGGATCTCAAGGGGAAAAGAATCGGCATGGGGAGGACCACGGGTGGAAGCGGTCTTCATTTTCAGTCGGTCCTGCAGAGGAACGGTCTCTCACTCGAAACGGACATGGAGTACGTGAATACGTCACGCGAACAAGCCGCGATGGCCCTGATGATGCATAGAACGATCGATGCATACGTCACGCATGCGTACTTCGAGTCCAAGCTGGAAGAAATAGGAGCGATCCCCCTGCCGGGATGGGAGTCGGAAGGGTACCTGCGGGAAATGTGGCCCAGGACTTCCGTCGCGGTGCGATCGGATTTTTTGAATGAACAGGCGGACGTCATCGAACGATTTCTTGCCGGATATATCGAGGCGCATCTTTTCGTTCGCGAAAATCCCGGTGAAGCGGCCTCCATAATAGCGCGGCACATCACGGAAAAGTGCGAAGGTGTCGTAACCTTCACCCGGGAAGAGGTGGAGGAAGCATGGGCTTCATTGAAGTATGTCGTTCCGTACGACACGAATCATGTACGGAATCTTGCGCACATTTCACATCAGCTGGGACTCGTCGACGCGGATCTTCCGGCGGAAATGATAGTGGATGATCGGTTCCTGAATTACCTGAAAGGTTCGATGCCGGATGATTAAGGGGAAGAGACTCCTGCTGGGAAGCATCCCGATAGCCGCCGTATTGATCCTGTGGGAATTGCTCCATCTATTCCGGGTGATCCCGGAATGGATACTGAAATCTCCCTATCACGTATTCGCGACACTCTGGACCGCGCTCATCGACGGGACGCTCGCCCGGATCGTCGCGACGAGTATGATCAACGCGGCCGTCGGATTTTCCGCCGCGCTGATCATGGCGCTGGTACTGGGCCTGTGCATCGGGCTCAAGGAAAACGCCCAGATGATGTTTCAGCCGCTGCTTTCCGTGTTGTACCCGATACCTTCGATCGCGTGGTTACCGTTGATTATAATATTCCTCGGTTTCAGCCGGAGAACGGTTTGGGCGGTAATATTCCTCTCTGCTTTCTTCAAGATCATTTATAATGTCATTGGTGGAGTGAGGAGCGTCGACCGGACGTTGATATGGAGTGCGGTCAACCTGGGCATGAACCGGTGGCGGCTGATCAGGGAGGTGATTCTCCCCGGCGCCTTTCCGCAGATACTGACGGGGATCAGGCTCGGATTCGGTTCCGCCTGGCGGTCGCTCGTCGGCGCCGAGATGCTGACGGTGGGCGTAGGGGGGCTCGGTAGTTACATCTGGACGGCCCAATGGTTTTTCAGGTTCGACAAGGTTCTCGCGGGCATCATCGTTATCGGTTGTATCGGCTTCGCCATAGAGCACCTGCTGTTCGGGCGGATCGAGAAGCGTACCATCGTACGCTGGGGTATGATTCGTGAAGGCAACTGACCGGACGGCGATTCTTCGGGAACGGAGCAAGGAATGGTGTGAGTGACATGAAGAGAACGGCATTGTGCATACTATTATTTTCGTTCGCGGTGATAATGTTCTATGCGTGCAACGACGACACGGACCGTGCAACACCGCCCGATGACAACGATACGACCACGGTCGACACGATCCCGATCTATCATTACCGCATCATCAATACGTATCCGCACGATCCTTACGCCTACACGCAGGGGCTCGCCTGGTACGGCGACACACTGTACGAGGGAACGGGGCTGAACCGATTTTCCACGCTTCGGAAGGTCGATCTCGAGACGGGAGATGTCTTGCAGGTTCGTCACCTCGGAAACGAGTATTTCGGAGAGGGAATCGTGGTTTTCGGCGACACGATCATACAATTGACGTGGACCAACAACGTCGCATTCGTCTATGACAGGGAAAGTTTCACGCAGCTGGGCACCTTCGGGTATCCGACGCAGGGGTGGGGGATCACCTACGACGGCCATCACCTGATCATGAGCGACGGCACGGCGCACCTTTCATTCCGCGATCCCCATACATTCGTGGAGAAGTGGCAGGTGTACGTGCATGACGACGAGGGCCCCGTCACGAACCTGAACGAACTCGAGTACATAAACGGCACCATATACGCGAACAAATATCTTACCCAGCTCATTGTGATGATCGACCCCGGTACGGGGGAGGTGACCGGATGGATCGACTGCTCGGATATCCGCGAGGTGGGGGGAATCACCGGTCCCGTCGACGTGATGAACGGCATCGCCTACGATGTCGACGGGGGCAGGTTGTTTGTCACGGGCAAGAAGTGGCCGAAGCTGTTCGAGATCGAGCTGGTCGGCCAGTGACGGGAGGGACAACCGGTGCCGAAGGTCCGCGTCGGTGATATCGAGATATATTACGAGAGCAAAGGGGAGGGTGAGCCGCTCCTGCTCATTATGGGGCTGGGGAGTGATCTGACGGGATGGATGCTTCAGGTACTCGAATTTTACAAGAGTCACCGCGTGGTCTCATTCGATAACCGCGGTGCCGGGCGGACCGATGCCCCCGGTACACCGTACTCCATCGGCATGATGGCGGACGATTCGGCGGGATTGATGGATGCGCTCGATATCGGGAGCGCCCATGTGCTGGGGATATCGATGGGCGGTTTTATCGCGCAGGAGCTGGCACTGCGGCATCCCGGCCGCGTGAGGAGCCTGATCCTCGCCGCCACCGGCACGCGCATCGACGCGCGCGGGGCGTATCAGCTCGATGTCTGGCGGCGTCTCATCGACACCGGTGACGATCGCGAGCTCTATATCAGGGAGACCCTCCCGTGGCTGTTCACCGAGGGTATGTTCGGGAATCACCGGGCCGTGGAGAGCATGATCAAGATGCGGCTCTCGTATCCCTACCCGCAGCCCGCCTACGCGTACGCGCGGCAGGCGGACGCCTGCCTGGCCTTCGATTCGCGGGAACGCCTCGCATCGATCACGGCACCGACGCTCGTCGTGGCGGGTGAGCGGGACTGCCTTTTTCCCCCCGGGCGATCCGGGGAGCTGGCCGCCGGTATCCGGAACGCCGAGCTCGTCGTGCTGGAAGGAGGTGCGCACGGTTTTCCGATCGAGTTCCCCGATCTGTTCAACAGAACGGTCCTCTCGTTTCTCGAACGCCATGCAGGGGATGAGCGTCGCCTTCGACCGCCGGAGGGAGTGAACCGGACGGGAGAATGATACGGCAACGGGGAGGTGCATTTCAGTGAGCGGTACAAGAACCGTCTGTAGATATGCGGCCGGCCCTGCGGCGATGAGGGCACCAAGCTCGATGGAAAGCTGGTGGGAGTTTTTGCCTCCCGCGGCACGCACCGGACGCGCCCCCCAATATCGTGATTGCAATCGATTCGCGCCGGATATACTGTTGAGCACATACCGCACCGGTGCGTTTACGGCGCCGGTGATCGAGCCGGAGACAAGGAGGTACGCCTCGTGAATTCAAAATGTCGGTACATCGCGGCGGCGGTCATTCTCGTCCTCTGCGCGTACGTCATGACGATCATTGCAGGATGCGGGCAGAAGAGCACCGGCGGCGAGATCGTCATCTGGGAGCAGAAGGATCCGGAGGAGCAGATCATACTGAACAGGCAGCTCGAGGCGTTCACAGAGAAGCATCCGGACCTCGTCATCTCGACGGTGCACTTCGAGACGGATGTCCTGCACAGCCAGTTCCAGACGGCGGCGCTCGCCGGCGGTGGACCCGACCTCGTCTACGGTCCCTCGGACAAGGTGGGTCCCTACTCGGTGATGGCGCTGATACGCCCCCTCGAGGATCAATTCGATCGGGCCTTCCTCGACGAATTCGAGAAGGGGAGCGTTCCGGTCCTCGACGGCCATGTCTACGCGATCCCCGATCAGATCGGCAATCATTTGATGCTGATTTACAACAGGGCGCTCGTGGACCGCGCGCCGCGCGACAGCGACGAGTGGATCGGGATGTGCGCGGCGGCGACCCGCGACCTCGACGGCAACGGCTTTCCCGACCAGTTCGGCCTCGTGTTCAATTACATGGAACCATTCTGGCTGGTTCCGTTTCTCGGCGGGTTCGGCGGATGGGTGATGGACACGGAGAACCGGCCGACGCTCGATACGCCCGCCATGGTGCAGGCGCTCCGGTTCCTCGCCGACCTCAGGAACCGCCACAAGGTCATCCCGAAGGAGTGCAACTACGAGCTGAGCGATACGATGTTCAAGCAGGGGCGGGCGGCGTTCCTCATCAACGGTCCGTGGTCGCTCAAGGCGTACGTGAATGCGGGGCTCGATATCGGCGTCACACCGATTCCCATGATCACCGCGACGGGTATGCACCCGACACCGATGGTCTCGAGCAAGGGGTACTCGATCAGCGTGAATGTGCCGGAGAAGAAACTGCCGCTCGTGAGGGAGCTGCTCGTGTACCTCACATCGGAGGAGGCGCAGCGCGATATCATGACCGAGCTCCTCATACTCCCGAGCCGCAGCACACTCTTCAGGGATCCGGCGCTTCAGGAGAATCCAATTCTCGCGGGCTCGCTGGCCCAGGCGCGTCTCGGCAGGCAGATGCCCGATGTGCCCGAGATGCGGGCCGTCTGGGATGCGATACGCCCCTTCTACCAGAGCGTGCTGGGCGGGCAGATGGAGCCCGAGGCGGCCGCCCGCGAGATGCAGCAACGCGCCGTCAAGAAGATCGCGGAGATGAAGCAGTAGCGGCGGCCGGCGCGGCCCGTGTAATATAGAGTGTGTCGCGCTCCGCATGGACCGCCCGCGTACGGGTATGAATCCAAAACGGCTCATATGGTTGTTCCTGCTCCCGTCCGGCATCGTGATCGGGTGCGTCGTCTTCTATCCCTTCCTCTATAACTTCTACATCTCGACGACCAACATGAGCCTCTACCATATCAGGGACTACACGTTCCAGGGATTCGCGAACTACCGCGAGATCTTCACCGAGCCCGACCTCTATTACTATTTGATGAAGACGATCATCTGGACCCTGGTGAATCTCTTCTTCCATCTCGTCCTGGGGATATCGATCGCGATGCTCCTCAACCGCCAAATCGCCGGGCGCGCGGTGTTCCGCGCGCTCCTCATACTTCCCTGGGCGATGCCGCAGTATATCAGCGCGCTGACGTGGAAGGGGATGTTCAACTACCAGTACGGCTCGATCAACCTGATCCTCCAGAAGATATTCCACGTGCAGGGGATCGAGTGGTTCTCCAATGAAACGTGGGCCTTCGTGGCGCCGATCCTCACCAACATCTGGCTCGGCTTTCCCTTCATCATGGTGGTGACCCTCGGCGGGCTCCAGAGCATCCCGAAGGATCTCTACGAGGCGGCCGAGATCGACGGCGCCTCGCCGATCCAGCGGTTCTTCCACGTCACCCTTCCCATGCTGAAGCCGGTCCTGACGCCGGCGATCATACTGGGGACGATCTGGACCTTCAACAATCTCAATGTCATCTGGCTCGTCACGGAGCGGGGGCTCCCGGCCGACAAGTCGCACATACTCGTGACCTACGTCTACAAGGCGGCCTTCACCTACTACCGGTACGGATACGCCGCTGCCTTTTCGGTGTTTATATTTTTAATCCTCCTCGTCTTCGTGCTCTTCTATATCAGGCAGACGAGGACGCTGGCGGCGGCGACATGAGGGATACGATGAAACGAAGGGAACAAAAGGCTGTTCGAGTGGTGAAGAAGATATTGATATATGTTCTACTCGTCTTCATCACCGGCGTGACGATCTATCCGATCGTGCAGATATTCGGCATATCGCTCCGGCCGGCCGACCAGCTCTACTCGACCTCGCTGCGCATCATTCCGGAGAACGCGAGCTTCGACGCCTACCGGAAGGTCATCTTCGAGAAGGATTTCTTCACCTGGCTCCGCAACAGCGCGATCGTTGCCCTGGCCGTCTCGATACTCGGCGTCTCGCTCGCCTCGACGGCGGGGTACGCATTCTCGCGGTTCCGCTTCGGCGGCAAGAAGGCGGGCCTCGTCGCGATCCTCCTCACGCAGATGTTCCCGGCCACGATGCTGCTCCTCCCGCTCTACGTCCTGATGAAGAACCTGGGCCTCGTCGATACGCTCCTCGGTATCATCATCGCATACACCGCCACGGCGCTCCCCTTCTGCATCTGGACGATGAAGGGCTACTACGACACGATTCCCCGCGATCTCGAGGAGGCGGCGGTCATAGACGGTACGACGCAGTTCGGCGCGTTTTTACGCGTGACCCTGCCGCTTTCGGCGCCCGCTCTCGTCATCACGGCGCTCTTCAGCTTCATGGCGGGATGGTCCGAGTTCATCGTCGCCCGGGTCATCATCAACCGCCAGGCGCTCTACACCCTGCCGCTCGGCCTCGAGAGCCTCAGCAGCACCTTCCAGACGGAGTGGGCCAACTACGCGGCGGGGAGCATCCTCGTCTGCATACCGGTCGTCGCGCTCTTTCTGCTCCTCAGCAGGTTCCTCATCTCCGGCCTCACACTGGGCGGGGTGAAGGGGTAGGGACAATTCGTTTTTGGTGCTGTTCGGAGCGATTATGGAAGGAGCGATTTCCCCGATTCTCCATCGAAGAGATGCATCTTTTCGAGATCGATGGAGATCGTCACGTTCTCTCCCGGCGATCCCTTCCGGTCGGTCGAATCGCGTGCCACGAGCGGCAGCTCGCCGCAGCGGAGGTGGAAGATGATCTCGTTGCCGAGCGATTCGGTGACATCGATCGACGCGCCGCAGCTATGGAATCTCGCCCCGTCCCCGGCGGTGGCGCCGAGGTAGATGTCCTCGGGGCGTATGCCGATCGTTACCTTCCGTCCGCCTCCTGCGGGGACCCCGCGCGCGAGTGCGTCGCGGAAGCGGTCCGGTACGGGGATCGATGTGAAGGACGTTTGTATTGCGGCGCCCTCGCCGTCACCGAGCGTTCCCTCGATGAAGTTCATCGCCGGTGACCCGATGAATGAGCCGACGAAGGTGCCGGTGGGGCGGTCGTAGAGATCGAGCGGCGTGCCGACCTGGAGTATCCGTCCCTCGTTCATCACGGCGAGCCGGTCCCCCAGCGTCATCGCCTCGACCTGGTCGTGCGTGACGTAGATCATCGTCGTCTGTATCTCGAGGTTGAGCTTTCTGATCTCGACACGCATCTGTACCCGCATCTTCGCGTCGAGGTTGGAGAGCGGCTCGTCGAAGAGGAAGACGCTCGGCTTGCGCACGATCGCCCGTCCCAGGGCGACCCGCTGGCGCTGCCCCCCCGAGAGGGCCTTGGGCTTGCGCCCGAGAAGAGCCGAGATGCCGAGAAGATCCGCCGCCTCATCGACGCGCGCACGTGTCTCCTCCTTGGGAAACTTCCGGATCTTGAGGCCGAACGCCATGTTGTCGTAGACGGACATATGGGGGTATAGGGCGTAGTTCTGGAAGACCATCGCGACGTTTCGGTCCTTCGGGGGGAGGTCGTTGACGGGCTTCCCGTCGAAGAGGATCTCCCCCGAGGTGGCCTGCTCGAGGCCCGCCACCATGCGGAGAACGGTCGACTTGCCGCACCCCGAGGGCCCCACGAGAACGAGGAGCTCCCTGTCCTCGATCGTGAGATTGATGTCGGTCGCGGCAACGACGTTGCCGTCGAAGATCTTCTCGACATCGATGAATTGTACCTGTGCCATAATGGTCCGTCCTGTCGGGGGAATTCTAGTTGACAGCATACCGGTAGTCAAGAATTATGGCTTGTGTGAATGCCGATCGCCGCATCGAAACGTACGCCATGAAGGACGGGCGAGAGCGTTCATGCCACATGGCGGCATGGGCTCGTCGCCGTACCGTTCTTGTACTGGCAACGCTCATGATATCTATTGCGATCGCGGAAACACACGGGAGGGGCGACGCGATGATCGCGGAACAGACAACCGGTGCTCCCGCCCTGCCGGAGGAGACCGGAGTGCGCGGGCGGTGGGAGATCGGTGTCGGGCCGGGCGCATGGCGCGAGTTCATCTACACCAACAAGAATGCGACGCACTTCAGCGGCGAGTCGGTACGAAAAAACAGCAGGAGCTACCACGGCCTCTTCTGCGCTATGCACGAGTATGTCGACTCGTGGGAGCTGTTGCTCGATGATCGTCCGGTCGTTCCCGGCGAGGATACGGAGGCCTTCGCCTACCCGCACGTACTCTACCGCGGCTACCGGGACAGGGGCGTCCTCGAGGAGATCGTCCTCCCCGATAACGAGAACGGTGTCATCGTGCGCTTTCATGCTATTCGGGCACGGGCCGGCGCGCTCGTGCCGTGGTTCGACATGCGCTTCATCTGGGATGTCCCGCGCCCCGAGTACCGGGTCTTCTGGGAACAGAACAACAACGTGCTCCTCGTTTCGCGCGCCGACGACCCCTTCCCGCCGGGGCGGCCGCGGTGGTGCGCGGTAACGGCCGATGTGCCGGTCGAATTCGTATCGCGGGAGCAATTCCGGGCGACCGACTATCCGAAGGACGCCGCACGCCGCGCCATGGGCCGCACCAATCCCTTCTCGCCGGGATCGTTCAATTTCGTTATTCCCGGCGGCGACAATGGGCGCGTGACCTTTGCGTTCGGGCTGGGCGTCACCGAGGACGAGGCGGTCGCCGAGGCACAGCGGCTCATCGGCGGCATTGACCGATTCAAGCGGGAAAAGCTCGAACGGATCGAGCGTCTCCTTGCGAAGGTTCCCGCCCCGAAGCGCGGCGAGCGCTTCGATAAGGCACTTCGGTGGGCGCGGGTCTCTATGGACGACCTGATCATGAACCAGCGGGGGAGGGGCATCTACGCGGGATTCCACTGGTTTCCCACCTACTGGGGGCGTGACGCCTTCATCTGTCTCCCCGGCGCATGCCTCGCGACGGGGGAGTTCGATGTGGCCCGCGAGATCCTCCTCTCGTTCATGGAACATCAGCAAACCGGCCGGTCCAGTCCGCGACTCGGGCGTTTTCCCAACATCGTGAATCCGGAGGATCTCCAGTACGGCGGGGTGGACGGCACGTGGTGGCTCGTGCGCGCTGCGTGGAAGTACTTCGTCGCGTCGGGGGATCGCAATTTTCTGTTCGAGGCCTTCCCGCACATCAGCCTCGCGATCGAGGGGGCGCTCGAGAAGGCGACGGACGAAATGGGTTTTCTCCTCCACGGTGACGGTGAGACATGGATGGATGCGGGGGGTGAGGCGAACCCGTACTCGCCGCGCGGGAACCGGGCGGTCGAGGTGCAGGCGCTCTTTTATCACGGCCTCCGTGTCGGCGCCGCGTGGGCACGCGCGGTCGCAGCCGGTGCGGTGGGGGGCGGATCGAATGCCGCGGGCGAACGATTCGATGCGACCGAACTCGAGGCCTTCGCCGCGATGTGCGATCGGCGGACGGACCTTCTGCGCGGCAATTTCCAAACCCGTTTCTGGAATGAAACAGAAGGGTATCTCTACGATCATCTCAACACCGATGGGACTCCGGACATGCAGATCCGCCCCAATGCCATCCTGGCCCTCTGGGTGTCGCTCGATGCGCGGGATTTCGAGACCGGAGCCTCCGCGGCGGCTGAAGAGAATGCCGCCGTCGAGCCACTCATCGGATTCGCCGAGGCGGAGCGGATCGTCGGGACGGCCCTTCGGACCGTCGTTCTGCCGCAGGGCGTCACCTCGCTCTATCCGCGCGATCCGCAATTTCACCCCTACCATCTCGCCCTCGATCGGTACTACTACGACGAGGCCTACCACAACGGGGACGTCTGGGAATGGCTCTCGGGGCCGATGGTGAGCTGCCTGATATACACCGGGAGAGAGGAACGGGCCCGCGGGCTCCTTGCGCCGCTCGTCGACGAGATACTCGATGAGGCGTGCGTCGGGAGCCTCCGCGAGATACAGGACGGCGTGATAACTCCCGGCAGGGAGGAGTTCGGCGGCGCGACGAGCCAGGCATGGTCGCTCGCCGAATTCATCCGGGTGTGCCTGACCGAGCCCCACGGCGAGTAATATCCATATTGCATGGAACCGTCCATCATGGTAGTCTCGCTCCTTCCGGGCCGCGACGCCGCACAGGCGTGTGTTCCCGTATCAGCGATGAGGGGTGGTGTGGAGGTGAGTGCGATGTATTCCGATGATTCGCTGGTGTGGCTCGAGATCCTCTCCGTCAATGGCATCACATCGAACCGCTGGTTGCGCGTGAGCAAAATGATTCCGCCGCGGCGCATACGGGAGATGCTCGGCAGCGCCGGCGGCAGGCGCGAGCTCGCCATGCGCATCGGCCGTGAGGTGCAGCCCCCCGACCGTGGATGTTTCGAGAAACAGTGCGCGCTCCTCGAGGGGAGCGCCTATTCGCTCGTCTCGATATCCGATCGGGCGTATCCCGCGCTGCTCAGGGAGATCGCCGATCCGCCGCCGCTCCTCTTTTTCCGTGGAAACATCACCGTGTGCGATAGACCGGCGATCACGATCGTCGGATCGCGTGCTGCGAGCAGGAGGGGACTCTGCACCGCGTACCATTTCGCCTGCGAGCTCTCACGGCGTGATATCACCGTCGTGAGCGGGATGGCGCGGGGAATCGACGGTGCGGCGCACGAGGGCGCATTGAAAGGATCCGGTGGAACCTGCGCCGTGCTGGGGTGCGGCGTCGATGTCGTCTACCCGCCGGAGCACGCGGCACTCGCCGACGCGATAGCCGGGAGCGGCTGCCTTCTCTCCGAACTGCCGCTCGGCGCGTCCCCGCTCAGGCACCATTTTCCCCGCAGGAACAGGATCATCAGCGGCCTCTCGCTCGGCACCCTGATCGTCGAAGGGAGTACACGGAGCGGCGCGATGGGGACGGTCCGGTGGGCCCTCGAGCAGAACAGGGAGGTATTCGCCGTGCCGGGCCCGATCACCCATCCCGGCAGCCGCGGTCCGCACCGTCTGATACGTGAGGGGGCCTCCCTCGTGGAGAAGGTCGAGGATATTCTCGATGAGCTTCCGCCGTGCGGGACGGTGGTCGGGGCGGCTGCCGACGCGACGATCGGCGCGCACCGGCCGCCCCTCTCCGAACGTGAGCTGTGCGTCTTCTCCGCGCTCGAACTCGACCCGAAACATATTGATGACCTCGTACAAATCTGCCATATTTCTGCTACTTTGATGCTGCCGATTCTTCTCGATCTCGAGATGAAGGGGCTGGTTGCATCGACCGGCGGGGGCTGTTACGCACTCGCCGCGATGCCGGGAGGAGAGACCACCGGAGGTACCTGATGGAGCAGGCGGCGGGCGATTCGCGGGCATCCGCCGATCGCGCGAGGGTCACCGTCACGAGGTGCGATGGGTACGACCGTGATCAGGTTCGCGCCGCCGTGTCGGAGGCGCTGGAACCGCTCGGCGGTATGGCGGCCTTCGTCCGCCCCGGCCAGCGCGTGCTGATCAAGCCGAACCTGCTCTCCGCGAAGGATCCGGCGCGGGCGGTCACGACGCATCCGAACCTCGTCGAGGCGGTTGCCCTCGAGGTGCGGCGCGCGGGCGCGGAGCCGTTCGTCGGGGACAGCCCCGGTGGGGCGATACGCGGCATCCAGCGTGTCTGGAAGAACACCGGCATGGAGGAGATGTCGCGGCGAAGCGGCGTGGAGCTCGTGAACTTCGAGGCGTCCGGCTCGCGGGAGGTCCGCTCCGGCAGGTATGCATTCTACATCGCCCGGCCGGTCCTCGAGGCCGATTGCATCATCAACCTTGCCAAGCTCAAGACGCACTCGCTGACGCTTCTCACCTGTGCCGTCAAGAATATGTTCGGCGTGATCCCCGGATTCGGCAAGGGGGAGCAGCACAAGCTCTATCCGAAACCCGACGAATTCGCCGATATGCTCGTCCACCTGTTCCGGCTCGTCCAACCGTCGTTGACGATCGTCGACGGCATCCTCGCCATGGCGGGGAACGGTCCGGGTTCGGGCGATCCGTACGATCTCGGCCTCCTGCTCGCGGGGTGCGACGCGGTGGCAGTCGATGCCGTCGCCGCCGATATCATCGGTTTCAAGCGTGGATCGATCGACACGACGCGCATCGCCGCTGCGATGAGGCTGGGCGAGGACAATCCGGACCGGATAGATGTCCTGGGCAGCGGCACCGGCGTGAGACCGGATGATTTCAGCCTGCCGTCGAATCTCAAGGTGCGGCTCGTTCCCCGCGCGTTCGCGCGGCTCGTCGCCCCACTCGTCTGGGTGAAGCCGGTGATCAATCCGGCGTCATGCACGGGGTGCGGTTTCTGCGCGGAGAACTGCCCCGTCGGGACGATAACCCGTGACGGCGGCGTGTACAGTATCGATGACGCACACTGCGTGCAGTGCCTGTGCTGCCATGAGCTCTGTCCCGAGAAGAGCATCGAGGTCAAGCTCAGCTGGCTCGCTCGGTTCATCGCGTGAGGAGATCGCACTGAGCGGTTACTGGAAACGATTCAGGCACCGGTGTGAACTGGTCGGCGTGCGTTTTCTCGCCGCACTTCCCGCAATTCTTCCCTACAGGCTTTCGGTCAAGCTCGGCGGTTTGCTCGGTATCGTCGCCTTCGATATCGTGAGGATCCGCAGGCGCGTGACACTCGATAATCTTTCCCGTGCGCTCGGACACCGCTTCGGCGAGCGGGAACGCGTGCGCATCGGGAGGCGGTCGTATATCAACTTCGCCAAGTCGATGGTCGAGTTCGCCTCCCTGGGACGCTTGAAACCCGACACGCTCCGGCGTCTCGTTACGCTGCACGGCAGGGAGCATCTCGACGGGGTGCTCTCACGCGGGCGCGGCGCCGTCATCGTAACGGGGCACTTCGGCAGCTGGGAGCTCCTCGGCGCCGCCGCGGTGGCGCACGGCTTCCCCGCCGATTTCCTCGTGGGCGAGCAGTCGAACAGGCTGGTCGACGACCTGATGAACCGGCTGCGCAGCTCGGCCGGCATCGGGATCATCGCGCGCGGTATAGCGGCGCGGGGCGTGTTCGCATCGCTGAAGAAGAACAGGGTCGTGGCGCTCCTCTCCGATCAGGATGCGCGTAGGGCCGGCATCTTCGTCGATTTTTTCCACGCCGCGGCATCGACCTATCCGGGCGCCGCGGAGTTCGCGTACCGCGTCAACTGTCCGATCGTTTTCTGTTATATCGTGCGGTGTTCCGACGAGACGCACGAGGCGTTCTTCGATCCGCCGATCGAGGTTCGAACCGGTGCGGAGCGGGAGGAGGAGGTCGAACGGCTCACAGCAGCCCATACCGAGGCGCTCGAGCGCTGCGCCACCCGTTATCCGGATCATTACTTCTGGGCGCACCGCCGCTGGAAGACCAAGCCGCCGCCCCCTGCGGACTAGTGTTTCTTCTCGTCGTCCCCCGGCAGGTCCATCTGGAATCCAATCGGTGGACCAACCTGCTTGCCCCCGCGGAGCTTGATTTCCCCGAAGGTTGTTTCGTACTTCTCGATGGTCCGGGCCAGCACGAGGTGAAGCGATTTCGCCGTCTGCGGGGTCATCACGATCCGGCTGAGTATCTTGGCCTTCTTGAGCCCCGGCAGAATCCTCGCGAAATCAACGATGAATTCGGACGCCGTGTGCGCGGTCAGCACGAAGTTCGAGTAGATTCCCTCCGCCGCCTTCTCGTCGAGTTCCACCTGTATCGGCTGCTGTTCCTTTTTCATACGATATCCTCCACTGTTTCCGGCGCGTTTGGATCCGTTATTCGATCACACGTCTCGATTCACCGCGGCGTTCCGTTGGGGCGCCGCGATGACGCGGCACACTCCATGCCGCCGGCCTTCCTTGCGGGATTTATCAATTGTGCTATCATATAACAGGCCGGCGGCGGTCCCGTCAACAGGTGGATGTACATGACGGCGCACATGCCGTGCGATCGGTAGCGCCCGGGCAGGTGCACGGCGGCTTGAGGACCGGAAGCGGTGAACCGCAGCAGCGTGGAGCGGTGAGATGTCCCTTCGATGTCCGGCATGCGGCAGGGAGTTCGACGTAACCCTTTTTGAATACCGGCGGACGGTACGGTGCCCCTGCGGCGAGGTACTGTCGATGAAAGACGGGCACACGATTCACGGTGATCCGGCAGAACACAACGGCGGATGGGACGGAACGGACGGGG
>DATKWS010000166.1:0-6289 GCA_035529435.1 Patescibacteria group bacterium | reverse complement strand
GGCGTTATCTCATCCCGGGTCATATCCGTTTTCGGTGGTGATGCCTTCCCTTTGGGAGTCATCCCGTATTCTGTTGACAAACGGCGGTATCCCTCCTAATATAGATATTGTTGAATTTTTCAGAAGCTACAGAAATTGAGGAGAACATCAACCTTTTTCATATGAGGAGGAATGATGCTCGCTGAAAGAATGAAGCGCCTTGGAACCGAGACCGCCTTCGAGGTTCTCGCGCGGGCCAAGGCGATGGAAGCCAAGGGCAGGGAAATCATCCATCTGGAGATCGGTGAGCCCGATTTCGACACACCACGCAATATCATCGATGCCGCCATCAAGGCACTGAACGGGGGGTACACCCATTACGTTCCGTCGGCCGGTCTGCCCGATGTGCGCAAGGTCTTCGCCGAATTCATCACCAGGGACCGTGGTGTAGAGGTGAAACCCGAAAACATCGTAGTGACGCCGGGAGCCAAACCGATACTCTTCTTCTCCATCCTCGCGCTGGTTGATGAAGGCGACGAGGTGATCTATCCGAATCCCGGTTTTCCGATTTACGAATCGGTGATCAATTTCGTGGGTGCCAAGCCCGTTCCCATTCCGCTGCGGGAGGAGAAGGCGTTCTCGTTCGATCTCGAGGAGCTGCGCGGGCTGGTGAACGAGAAGACGAAGCTCATGATAATCAATTCTCCCCAGAATCCGACGGGCGGCGTTCTGACGGCCGCTGATATGAAGGGCATCGCAGAGCTCGCCGACAAGTACGACGCGTGGATCCTCAGCGACGAGGTCTACAGCAAGATGGTGTACGAGGGCAAGCACGTCAGTATCTACGATTATCCCGAAGTGAAGGATCGTACGATTCTTCTCGAGGGGCACTCCAAGACGTACGCCATGACGGGGTGGCGGCTCGGCTACGGCATCATGCCCGTCGCGCTCGCCGATCAGATCGCGAAGCTCCAGACCAACAGCAATTCCTGCACGGCGAGCTTCACCCAGATGGCCGGCGTCGAGGCGTTGACCGGACCGCAGGACGAGTCAAGGAAGATGATGGCCGAGTTCAAGGCCCGCCGCGACCTGATCGTGGACGGGCTGAATAAGATAGATGGATTCACGTGCCTCAAGCCGAAAGGTTCGTTCTACGTCTTCCCGAATATCACGGGGACGGGCATGAAATCCAAACAGCTCGAAGAGCATCTCCTCGAGAAGGCCGGGGTGGCGGGCCTCAGCGGCACGAGCTTCGGAAAGTACGGTGAAGGGTACCTTCGATTCTCCTATGCGAATTCGCAGGAGAATATCAAGAAGGCGCTGGAAAAGATAAAGGAAGTACTGTAGTACGGGATCAAAGTGGGTTTCCCCTGGTGAAGGGACGACCTTCGCCAGGGGGAACTATTTTTCACGGAGGAGTCGTTGAGAGCGGGAATCGATGTCGTGGCGCTGGGAGGCAACGCCATCATACCGTCCGGTGGTGTGGGGACGATAGAGGAGCAGCGTACCCTTACCGCCGCATCGATGCGACAGGTGGCCGACCTCATCGCTTCGGGAAGGCGCGTGCTTCTGACCCACGGCAATGGTCCCATAGTCGGCAACATCATGGAGCGGAACGAGGCGGTAAAGGACCGCATTCCTCCGATGCCGCTGGATGTCTGCGGTGCCGATTCCCAGGGCGGCATCGGCTACATGATACAGCAATCGCTGAAGAACGAGCTCGGCGCGAGGGGGCTCGAGCGGCAGGTGGTCTCGATCGTGAGCCAGATCATCGTCTCCGCGGACGACGACGCATTCCAGCTGCCGACAAAGCCGATCGGTCCCTTCTACACCGAAACGGAGGCCGGAAGGCTCGAACGGGAGAAAGGGTGGCGGATGGAGAACGATGCCGACCGGGGTTTCCGCCGTGTCGTACCGAGCCCGACGCCGCGCGAGATCGTCGAGGCTGATATCATCGCAAAGCTCATCGACATGGGAGTTATCGTCATCGCCGGCGGCGGCGGCGGAATTCCGGTGGTGCGCAGGGGCAATCGACTCGCCGGCGTGGAGGCCGTCGTGGACAAGGACCGGGCCGCATCGGTTCTCGCGTTGAATGTCGGGGCGGAGCGGTTGATCATACTGACGAATGTCGAAGAGGTGTATGTCAACTTCGGCAAGGACGATCAGAAGCCATTGCGGAGGGTGTCGCTCTCGGAGATGACGGCGCTGTACAAGGCGTACGAGTTTCCCGCGGGCAGCATGGGGCCCAAAGTGCGCGCCGCCATCGATTTTCTCGAGGGCGGCGGGCGGGAGGTCATCATATCGAATGCAGTCCGGTTGCTCGATGCGTGCGAGGGGAAAACCGGCACGCACATCCTGCCCGATTGACCCTTCACCGACGTTTTATCCTCCATCGATTGCACTTTCCCCCATCACCGGCAAGAGGTATGATGTCATGCGGGGGTGTAACCGGTGCTCTGTCGACTTCCGTACGACGATCGTTATTTGAATCTCAGATTGCCGGCGATTTCAGGCGCGCGCATCATCGGCGACCGGTTGCCGCCTCCACTGCCGGATCCGGAAGGTGCGATCGTGCATGCACTCGCCCGGCCGGTCGATTCGCCCCCTCTCGAGGCACTCGTTCCACGCAGTGGGAACATTTCCGTACTGATATCGGATGTCACGCGCGGAGGCGGGCTCAGAATCGTCCTCCATACGGTTCTCATGAATCTCGAGCGCGCCGGCGCGGGACCGGAGCGGGTGGAGATCATGCTCGCCATGGGGATGCATCGCGGGCACAGCCCTGAGGAGGTTACCCGGCATCTCGGGGCCGACGTCATGACCCGCTGGACGGTCGTGGAACATGATGCCCGCGACGAGGAATCGCTGGTCGATCTGGGGGCGACACCGGCGGGCACACCGTGCTTCTTCAGCTCGCGGGTCGTTTCGTCCGCGCTGGTCGTGTGCCTCGGTACACTCTCGTTCCATTACTTCGCCGGTTTTGGGGGCGGCCGCAAACTTATCCTGCCGGGGGTGGCCGCCGAGCGGACGATTGTAGCGAATCACCGTCTCTCGCTTCGCACGGATCCCGGCGGGGGACTCGCAGAGGGGTGTGCACCGGGAAACCTCGATGGAAATCCCGTGCACGAGGATATGCTCGCCGGCGCTGGATTGCTTGCCATGCCCGTATTCGCGGTTAATACGATTCACGATGCAGCGGGCGCCCTCATCTTCGTGAACGGGGGCGACCTCGCCGGTTCGCACCGCCTGGCGTGCGATCGATTCGCAGGCCTGTTCACGGTGCCGATCGACCGCGCGTACCGCGCCGTCATCGTCTCGGCCGGCGGATACCCGAAGGATATAAACCTCCTCCAGAGTCACAAGGCGATCAGACACGCCTCGTACGCCCTGGAAGCCGGCGGGACGATGCTGGCGGTGGCTGCGTGCAGGGAGGGAATCGGATCGATCTCGTACGGCGAGGCGTTCAGCGACGGGAGGGAAGCCGTGCCGGCGAAGGTCAGACGGCGCTACACCCTCAACGCACAGACGGCGGTCTCGACTTATCAGCTGACGGGATGCTATGACATTCATCTCGCATCGATGCTCCCCGAAGGTGAGGCGGCGCGTTTCGGCTTCACGCCATTCCGCGCCGAACGCGCGGCCGACCTGCTCACCGGGACGCGTCCCGGAGATATCCTCATCATCAGGAACGGGTCATTATTCCTTCCCCGCCTCTCCCGGTAAACGATGAGTGTGCGCGGTCCGGGGCTATTTCGGGCCGCTCGCCGGGACGCCGGAGCTCCCGGCGACCCTGACTCCGGGGTGATCAATCAGGAATTGACTTCGCCGATGATATGGGAGACAGTATACATGTATATTCGGCTTTCCGGCTGAAGATCGGGGGATTTGATGAACCGGAATCAAGGTCGTCCGGTGCGTGGCACGCGGCGCCACCGGGAGGAACGAATAGCATGAAGGTACTTGTCATCGGGAGCGGTGGACGCGAGCATACGCTGGCATGGAAACTGTCCCAGTCACCGCAGGTGGATGCGATATATGCGGCGCCGGGTAATGCCGGAATGACCGCGCTCGCCGAATGCGTACCGGTGCCGGTGGACGATCTCGAATCCCTCCTCTCTCTGGCACGGGAGAAGGAGGTCGATCTTACCGTGGTGGGCCCGGAGGCGCCGCTCGTCGCGGGGATCGTGGATCTGTTCCGGGCTCACGACATGCGTATATTCGGATTCGATCGGTGGGGAGCGCGCCTCGAGGGGAGCAAGGTCTGGGCGAAGGAGTTCATGGAGCGACACGGGATTCCCACGGGATCGTTCTGCGTGTGCGGTGATAGGGGTGTGGCGCTCGGAGAGATAGAATCGGGAACGCCCCCGTTCGTCGTGAAAGCGGACGGGCTCGCCGCCGGCAAGGGTGTACTGATCTGCAACACACGAGAGGATGCGCGCCGGGCGGTCGATACGGTCATGCGGGACAAGGCGTTCGGCGCGGCGGGCGACCGGATCGTTCTGGAGGAGTTCCTCGAGGGACCCGAAATCTCGGTCCTCGCGGTGTTCGACGGGGAAACGTACCGTCTCTTCGTGCCGTCGCAGGACCACAAGCGGGCGTACGATGGGGACGAGGGACCGAACACGGGTGGTATGGGGGCGTATGCGCCGGTCGCCCTGATAGATGCGGCCCTGGATGCCCGGGTGCGCCGCGAGATCATCGAGCCGACCTTTGCCGGGATGCGCAGCGAGAAGATCGCGGGAGCGGGCGTGCTCTATTTCGGATTGATAATCACGGGAGACGGCCCCAAGGTTCTCGAGTACAACTGCCGCTTCGGCGATCCCGAAACGCAGGTCATCCTGCCGCTCTTCGATGCCGACCTGTTCGAGGTACTGCATGCTGCGACGGAGGGGCGCCTCGGCGAGGTGCCGTTCGAGAACAGTCGTGATGCCGCCGCATGCGTCGTCGTCGCTTCCGGGGGGTACCCCGGCTCGTACAAGAAGGGATATCCGATCAGCGGGCTCGACGAGGCGGACGAGCACGGGTGTATCGTGTTCCATGCGGGCACGGTCCGCGAGGGTGACGTGTACAAGACCGCCGGAGGGCGGGTACTCGGCGTGACGGCCGTCGCGCCGACGCTCCCCGAGGCCCTCGAACGCGCCTACCGTTGCGTGGCGGCCGTCCGTTTCACCGGCTGTTTCTCGCGGAGTGATATCGGGAAGCGGAGCGTAAAGAAGGTCTGACGGGAGGCGGTCCTAGCAGCGGCCGCCGGGCGAAAGAAAGGAGTGCCACGGTGAGCGGTGATCTTCAGGTTGCGATTCTCATGGGAAGCGAGTCGGACCGCGAGGTGATGGAGGTATGCCTGCAGGAGCTCGAGAAATTCTGCGTGACCTGTGAGCTCGAAGTATATTCGGCACATCGCGCGCCCGAGGAGACGCGGGCCTATGTCGAGCGGGCACTCGAGAGGGGCGCCAGGGTCTTTATTGCCGGAGCCGGCATGTCGGCGGCCCTCCCCGGCTTCGTGGCCTCGTGCACCATCCGCCCCGTGATCGGTATTCCACTGGCCAGCGGTCTCCCGGGCGGTATCGATGCGCTGCTCGCGATATCGCAGATGCCGCCTGGCGTACCCGTCGCCACGGTCTCCGTCGGGAAGACCGGGGCGCGGAATGCGGCGATCCTCGCCGCAGAGATCATGGCCCTCTCCGACAGCGGTCTCGCCAAGCGGCTCAAAGAGATGCGTGACGGATGGAAGCACCGGTAACAGGGTACCTCGAGGGCGCCACGATCGAACGCGTGGCCGGCATACTCCTCTCGGGAGGAATCGCCGTCCTGCCGACCGATACGATCTACGGATTACACTGTCTCGCCGCGCGTGACGATACGGTAGCGGCGATACGCGCGCTCAAGGGAAGAACCGGAGCCGGCGGTCTCATTGTACTTGCATCGGATCTAGCGATGGCCGATTTTGTCATTGGGGAGTGGCCGGGCGATTCACGTGCATTTCTCGAGCGTGTGTGGCCCGCTCCGCTCACCGCCATACTTCCCGCTTCCTTCACCGTATCGAAGGCCATTGCACCGCGGGGCGCCGTCGCGTTGCGCGTACCGGCGTGCGATAACCTCCGTGCCGTTGTGCACACCGTCGGTGGGCCGATCGTATCGACGAGCGTGAATATAACCGGAAAGGAGCCGATGACGAGGATCGATGAGATCCGGAGGGCATTTCCCGGACTCGGTGCATATATCGCGCGGCGTGGACGTTCGCGGGTGCTGTCATCGACCGTCGTCAACTTTATCGCGGGGAGCCCGTACCTCGTCCGTGCGGGTCGATACC
>DATKWS010000165.1:0-9637 GCA_035529435.1 Patescibacteria group bacterium | reverse complement strand
CTATTTTTATAATTTCTCGACATTTGTCGGGCGCCCCGGCGTCTATATCGAGGATATCTATATCCGGCCCGATCACCGCGGGACGGGCTTAGGAACGGCGATGATGAGGCACTGCGCGCGTATCGCGCTGGAGAAGAAGTGCGGGCGTATCGAGATGGCGGTGCTCCACTGGAACCCGGCCCGCTCGTTCTACGAACGGTACGGTGCGGAGGCGATGGAGGACTGGATCGTCTACCGCATATCGGGGGATGCGATCCGCAGGCTTGCCACCGGCGGGTGATAGCGTTACATTGCAATACAGGCTGTTGCTCGTTGCATAACGGCAGGGGACAATCGATACCGTCTCGATCAGTATAATTTTCGCAGGGAGATACAGTGATGTACGAGAACCTGATATACATGGATCACAACGCGACGACCCCGCTTCATCCCGAAGTGAAAAAGGCGATCGCCGACGCGCTCGAGGTGTTCGGCAATCCCTCGAGCCTGCATGCCTACGGGCGGCACGCCCGCGATCTCGTCGAGGAGGCGCGCGGGACGGTCGCCCGGTTCATCGGCGCGAGTCCCGATGAGATCGTCTTCGTCGGGAGCGGCTCGGAGGCCAACAATACGGTGCTGTCGGCCCTCACCTGCCGGTCGAGCCGCTGCGCGTGCAGCGTCGATTTGGTGCGGCATGCGCTCGTCACGACGACCATAGAACATCCCTGCGTTCTGGAGTCGTCGAAGTGCCTGCGGGAGCGAGGATTTCCGGTTGCGTTTCTCGAAGTCGACGAATACGGCAAGGTACGGCTCGACCAGCTCGAGGAGAAGGTGACCGAGAAAACGGGCCTCGTGTCGGTGATGATGGCGAACAACGAGATCGGCACCATCCAGGACATCAGGACGATCGCGGAAATGGTTCACGACAGGGGGGCGCTGTTTCATTCCGACGCGGTCCAGGCGGTCGGCAAGGTGCCGGTCGACGTCACGCAGCTCGGCGTCGATTTTCTCACGATCTCGGGGCACAAGATTTACGGCCCGAAGGGGATCGGCGCGCTGTACGTGAAGAACGGCGTGCCGTTCTGCCCGCTGATCCGCGGCGGTCACCAGGAGCGGGGCAGGCGCGCAGGGACGGAGAACACCCTCGGTATCGTCGGGCTCGGCAAGGCGATCGAGATGCGCGAGCGCGAGATGGCCGGGGAGGAGAAGCACCTGCTGAAACTCAAGGAGGCCCTCAGGAAGGGATTCGCCGACAGGATCCCCGATATCCATTTCAACGGCCACCCGACGGACTGCCAGCCCGGCACGCTGAATGTTTCCTTCGAGGGCGCGGAGGGAGAGGCGATTCTCCTCTACCTCGACATGGAGGGGATAGCGGTCTCGACCGGCTCCGCCTGCGCCTCCGGCTCGCTGGATCCGTCCCATGTGCTGCTGGCCACCGGCATGTCGGCCGAACGGGCGCACGGCTCGATCAGGATCAGCATGGGACGGCAGAACACCAGGGAAGAGGTCGAGCAGTTCATCGATACAATGCCCGCCGTCATAAAGAAGATCAGGGACATGTCCAGCGCATATAAAAGGAGTTGAGGATGAGCGCCGAAATCAAATGGGTGTACTCGGACAAGGTCCGCGAACACTTCACGAACCCGAAGAACGTGCTGATGGACGAGAAGGGATACGACTACGACGGCAAGGGTGTCGTGGGGAATGTGAAATGCGGGGACGAGATGATCATGTACATCAAGGTCGACGGTGAAAAGCAGATCATCACCGACTGCAAGTGGAAGACGTACGGGTGCGCGAGCGCCATCGCGAGCACCTCGATCCTGTCCGAGCTGGTCAAGGGGATGACACTGGAGAAGGCGTACCGCGTGTCGCCGAAGGATGTCGCCAAGGAGCTGGGAGGACTGCCGGAGCACAAGATACACTGCTCCGTACTCGGCGACAAGGCGCTCCGGGCCGCGATAAATGATTACTACCGCAAAAACGGGATGGAGGACCGGATCACGCGCGAGGAGGCCCGGATCGTCTGCCAGTGCATGAATGTGACGGACCTCGAGATCGAGCACGCGGTTCTCGAGGGGGCGCGCACCTTCTACGAGCTCCAGGAGATGACGAAGCTCGGCACCGTCTGCGGCCAGTGCAAGGACGAGGCGGAGGCGCTTCTCAAGCAGTTTGTCGACAAGCATTTCTCCGATACCGAGCCTTAATCCGTTATTCTTTTGGATGTGAATGTTTGGCCGGGCGCCGGTCCGGCAGCACCGCACCTCCGTGTACCGGGAATGGATTCGGCCGTGGAAACCATACAGCAGGCAGCCGCCATCGCCTTCAGGATCGAGAATGGTATCCCCCTCGTGCTGATCGTACGGGCGAAACGGAATCCCGATCACTGGATCTTTCCGAAGGGGCATGTGGAGCCGGGAGAGACGCCCGAGGCGGCCGCGCTGCGGGAGCTCCTGGAGGAGGGTGGGGTGTCAGGCGATATCGTCTCACGCGTCGGAGCACTCACCTACGTGCGGGACGGCCGAACCTTCCGCGTCGAACATTACCTCTGCGCCCACCGTGAAACATTCGGTACGGAAGAGCCGCGGACGCCGCAGTGGTGTTCCCGTGAGGATGCCCTCCGGCTGTTGACGTTTCCCGACACCCGGGAGCTCCTCCGCCGGGCCCTTCCCATTATAGAGAGACACACCCGCTGATCAGCCTACGCCGCGCGCGTTCCGGGATTCCGGATTACTGTTCCCGGCGTTCACCCAGGCGGGTTCTGATCTTCTCTATCTCCGCCGACATCGCCTCGAAGTGCGAGCCCTCCCAGTAGATGCGCCGGCAGGATGGACACCGGTGGTATTGCTTGAAATGCTCGGCGATGAACGCCGGAATCTCTTCGGTGACCGATGATGGCGATTCCTCGACCAGGGCCTCATTGCACTCGAGGCAGCGCGTGAACGGCTCGATCCGCGGCGGCTCAGGCAGCGCTTCGAGAAGCTCGACGGCCTGTTCGTGGGCCGTTTCGCCGGTCAGGATCACCGCCCGGGTGCCCGGACGGTCGTACCGGCGCCGGGCGCGGGTGACCGCGATCCTCCCCTCGCGATCCGCATTGAGGAGAAATCGTCCCGACTCGCCGTCGGGATTGAGTTTCGCGTCGAAACCGAGCAGGCGGAGCATACGGCACAACTTTCCGAGCATCCTGTCGCAGAGAAATCCGTACTTTTTCTTCATCCTGTCCTCCCCACGGATTCCGTCAAAGATTTTTACGCGTCTGCGGGGCGGCCGGACCCCGTTCTACACGCTGGACGGTCCACTATTCGGCGGTCAGCCGGGTTGTCCCCGGGATGATGTTTTTCGCTTGACAGCGTATCAGAAAGTGAGGAATATGTGAAACTTGAATGGTTCGAGCAGTCGGGTAAGGTTGGGATTTACGGCAATCTGGAGGTGAGATGTCCGGTTCGTGGGGGGGAACCGGGTGGGGAAAATGCCGGAAGTGTTCACGGGATGTTTGAAATGTAACAAGGGTGTGCTCCTGCCTCTATCGGACTACGGAAGAGACGGGGCTCCAATTCATTACAAGGCGTGGGTTTGCAATAATCCGGAGTGCGGATTCAACATCAGAATAGACAACGGCGAGATCAGCATAGGAAAAGAACTCTCATATTCAACGAAGTAGAAGCCGGCGAACTCGCAGCGTATTAAAACCGCACTGGTTCAAACAAGCGGGGGACTTCACGGTCCCCCTTTTTTATATGTGGGGCGCCGGTTCCTCCCCGGTGTGGCGGCGTTCGAGGAGGTAGATTCCCGCGAGGAGGGCGAGAGCCGAGATGACCGTCCAGACGACGGAGGGGGAGGAGATCTCGGCCGCTTCGATCGCGCTCTCCGACATTGCATGTAACCGTATAAGCGATACGAGGTTGTACAATGCGTGCGCGAAGACGGGGTAGAGAAGATTGCCCGTTCGATAGAAGATGTATCCGAACAGCGCGCCGAGGATAATGACGCCGGGAAGGAGGGCGATGCTGAAATGGCACAGCGCGAAGATGACCGAGGCGAGGGTTACGGCAAGGTATCCCCGCATGTTTCTCTGGAAGATCCGCTGGACGAATCCCCTGAACAGCAACTCCTCTCCCAGGGGAGTGACGATGACGGTTCCGAATCCGGTGGCGATCAGGGCGAATACCCCTTTGGGCTTGATCGACAGGAGAAAATTGATATAATCGGCGTCCGGAGGGTGCATTCTCTCGAAGTAGCTCGCAATGGCATCGACAGGAAGGATCGACCCGCCTGCCACGACGAGAACCAGCGCCGCCGTCAAGGGATCAGGTATCTCCACGCGGTACTCTCTCCGGAAACTCAGAGAGAACCTTCTCGAAAGCAGGATCATGGGGATGATGAATGCGATTATTCCCGGCACGATGAGGGACAGGATGATGCTTCCCCTGAGAATCAGAAGGCCCGATATCGAGAAGTACATGAAGAAGCAGGCGACGGCATAGATGAGCAGAAGGTAGTTGTTGACCCGGTCGAAGATGCCCAATGCGGGCCCGCCGGGGTCCTGATCGCACTCGTTCTGTTCGGGCAGGTATTCCACAGAAGGTCAATATAAAGGCGCGGCAGTGGTGCGGCAAGGAGAAAGGGCGTTATGATCGAATTGATCATTTTCGATCTCGACAATACACTTACCGATTTCGTGCATATGAAGAACTCGTCGATCGAATCGGCCATACAGGCGATGATCGACGCGGGGCTGATGTTCCCGCCGGAGAAAATTCGTGAGGAGATATTCAGGATATACGACAAGGAGGGGATCGAGTACCAGCGGGTGTTCAACCGGCTCCTGGTCGATCTGATCGGAAGCGTCGATTACAAGATACTCGCGGCAGGCATCGTCGGGTACCGGCGCGCGCGTGAGGCGTCACTGGTCCTCTACCCCCACGTCAAAGTAACCCTGATCGAGCTCGTGAAACGGGGGCTCAAACTGGCGGTTATCTCGGACGCGCCGCGGCAGGAGGCCTGGCTGCGCCTCTGCTACCTCCAGCTTCACCACATATTCGATGTCGTGCTCGCCCACGAGGACACCGGGGAGTACAAGCCGAGCCCGGCGCCGTTCACCGCCGTCCTGGAGGAGCTGGGGATCGAACCGGGCGAGGCCATGATGGTGGGTGACTGGCCCGAGCGTGACATCGTCGGGGCGGCCGAGCTCGGCATAAAAACGGTGTTCGCACGGTACGGAGACACCTTCGGTACAAAAAAATCCGGCGCCGATTACGAGATAGCCGATATATACGCGCTCGTCGAGATCGTCGACGCGCTGAACAAGAAAGATGGATCCGCCGGAACGAAGAGGGAGGATCCGCCGTGTTCCTGTCCATGACGGGCGAACAGCATCATGGTCCCGTTCGTGGCGGTACACGGCGTAACGCGATTATTGCCGTCCCGGTAGGGTTGAAATGATGGAGAAAGGAAGGATGCGATGCACCTGGTGACCGGTGAGGAGATGAAACGCCTGGACGAGGCGACGATCAGTCACATCGTGCCGGGCCTCACCCTGATGGAGCGCGCGGGGCAGGGGGTGTTCGAGGCGATAGCCGAATATTTCGATCCCTTCGAGGACTGCGTCACCTCGATCTTCCTGGGGGGGGGCAACAATGCGGGGGACGGGCTCGTCGTAGGGCGTCTCATCGCGGAAAGAGGGGGACAGGTGATCCTCAATTACTGCAAGGATCCCAAGAACCTGTCGCCCGACGCCTTCAAGAACTACGTTCGGCTCAAGGGATTCCGCAAGTCGGGCACGATCGAGGAGAATTTCCTCTATCTCGCCGACTGGGAGCAGAAGGTGCGGAGCGCGCTCGAGGAGAGCGATCTCATCATCGATGCGCTTTTCGGGATCGGTATCACCAAGCCGGTCACGGGGCTCTTTGCGCAGGTGATCGAAATGATCAACCGGAGCGGATTGCTTACCCTCTCGGTGGATATACCCTCCGGCGTGAACGGCTCGACGGGAGAGATCATGGGAACGGCGGTGCGGGCCGATCTGACGGTGACGATGGCGCTCCCCAAGATCGGTCTCTTCTTCTATCCGGGGAAGGAATATGCGGGTGGATTCCGTGTGATCGATATCGGCATCCCCGAAACGGTGATCGAGAGCGAACGCATCGACCGGCACATCCTCGACTTCGAACAGGCCCTCGAGGACCTGCCGGAATACGATCCCGCCTCTCACAAGTTTGCGCGCGGGGCGCTTCTGATCGTGGCGGGGAGCCGGCGCTACGCCGGTGCCGCGCACCTCGCGTCCGTGTCGGCCCTGCGGACCGGCTGCGGTATCGTCTACCTCGCGGGTCCCGCATCGATGCGTCCCATTATACAGTCGGCCGTTCCCGAGGTGATTTTCATCGAGCTTCCCGAGACGGATGCGGGGACGGTCCATTCATCCGCGCTCGAGACACTCGCCGGCGAGCTGCGGTTCGATGCGGCCGCCATCGGCCCCGGCCTCACCACGGATGCCGAGACGGTGCGGTTCGTCCGGGAATTCGTACGGCGGGCCGAGGTTCCGGTGCTGCTCGACGCGGATGGGATCAACGCGTTTCAGGGAGCGTACGACGAACTGAAGGCCCTCTCGGGGAGCAAGGAGATCATCATATCACCGCACTCGGGAGAGCTGAAGCGTTTGACCGGCGAGGAGATCGTCTCGGCGCCGCTCGAACGGATCGAACGCCTCTGCGCACTGGTCGAGGGAACGAACGTGACGCTCGTCCACAAGGGGGCGCCGACGGTGATCGCGCACCCCACGGGGAGGAGCGACGTCAATGTCGCCGGGCACCCCGGCCAGGCGACGGCGGGGAGCGGCGATGTGCTCACCGGGGCGATCGCCGGATTTCTCGCGCAGGGGATCGGTGCGGCCGCCGCGGCGCGTCTCGGCGTCTATCTCCACTCGCGGGCGGCGATGATCGCCGCCGAGGAGGTCGGTGAGCGGGGGATGATTGCCGGGGACTGCATGGAGGCGCTTCCCCTCGCACTTCAGGATCTCGAGGAGGAGATCAAGTACGGGTAGGGCGCACCGCCCGGCAGGTCCGTGCGATGTTGCAGGCCGGCAGGCGTCGATGCTCCGGTCGGCGCGGCGCGTCGGAATGTACCATGAGAGAGCGGGATATCATACGGCGCCTGCGCGATGCCTTCGGGAAATGGGGCATCGGGGATGATGCTGCCGTGCTCGCGCCTTCCGGCGGGGACCTTCTGTTCGCTTCGGACGCCGTTGTCGAGGGTGTCCATTTCAGGCGTGAGTACGGGACCCTCGGCCAGGCCGTCCAGAAGGTAATCACGTCCAACGTTTCGGACATATACGCGATGGGCGGTGTGCCGCATGCGATCGTCGTCACGGCGGGATTGCCGCCGGGGTGCGGTGAGTCGGATATCGATGAGATAATCGAGGGGGCGGCCCTCGCGTGCGAAGCCTACGGCGTGAGGCTCGTCGGCGGCGATACCGTGCGAAGCCCGGGGGGCTTTTTCTTCGACGTGGCGATCACCGGATCTGTAGGGCGGGGGCGGGCGGTGCGGCGCTCCGGGGCACAGCCCGGCGATGCGCTCGTGCTGTTCGGCTCGTGCGGGGGGTCGCGTGGCGGTATGCTGCTGCTCGAAGCGCTCGCCGGCGGCGCGAGAGACACGGTGCTCGGGCGCGCCGCCTCGGTGGTTGACGCCGATAAGCGGGTGGCGATGATGCGGATCGTTTCATCCCTCACGCTCTCCATGGCATCGGAAGATATGGAACGGCTCTGCAGCGAGCACGGCCTCGGACCTGATTTGGTGCCGCTTCTCGAGCTCGCGGCCCGTCATATCGTGCCGCTGACGCGCACGGCCGATCACACCCTTCTCGATGCGGATCGTTCCGCGGCGGATGCACGGTACGTCTCCGCAATGATCGACATCAGCGACGGGCTGGCGCGGGACCTTGCGACACTCTGCGCAGAGAGCGGTGTGGGTGCGTTCGTGGAGGAGGCCAAACTGCCCATTCACCCGGCCCTCGAGCGCGTGTGGAGATCGGAAGGGATCGAATCGGCGGATGAAATAGGATCGCCCCACGCGGCGGACGATGACGGGTACCTCCCTGCGGTGGAGACGATCCCGGGAAGGACGAAGCTCGCACTCTCGAGCGGCGAGGAGTATGTGATGCTCACCGCGGTCAGGGGATATACCGCCGGGATGAAACCGCCGGGGAGCGGTACGGTGATCGGCCGGATCGTGAAGCGGGAAGAGGGCGTCATGCTCGTCACGCCGGCAGGCGACCGATGCCCGCTGCCGGAACTCGGCTACGAGCATGAATTTTGATATGCCGCTGCTTGTATGGAGCGACATGATATTGAGAGTATGTACGTGCAAATGTGTACGCCTGTAAATGCACGCGCACCGGCAACAGTATGACATCGCGGGAGGTTTCATGCGACTCTATCTCATCAGGCACGGGCAGACCGACTGGAACAGGGATCTCAGGGTGATGGGCGTTGGTCCCATTCCATTGAACGAACACGGCAGGCATGCGGTCGGCGAGCTCGCACGCTTTCTCGCGCGTGACGGCATACCGATGATATTCACCAGCACGGTGGACAGGGCGCGTGAATCGGCTGAGATTCTCGCCGGGACCTGGGGCGCGGAGGTGCGCGAGGAGCCCGATTTCAATGAATCCTCATACGAGCGATGGGTTGGCAAGACATACGGAGAGCTGGCCGGTGATCCGGAATTCGATCTGTACACCAGGTCCCCGTCGCGTTCGAGCTTCTCCGGTACGGAGGGAATGGCCGATATACAGCGGCGCGCCCTCGCCGCCATGCGGCGCATCGTCGACGGAGCGGCATCGCCGAACGGCGGCTACAAGCGGGCCGCGGCTGTTTCCCACAGCGATGTCATCAAGCCGGTGATCGCCCATTACCTCGGTATGGACCTCGACGATATGCACCGCCTCTCGATATCCAATGCCTCGGCCAGCGTTATCGATTTCACCGACGCCGCCAAACCCCGCATTCGCTACATCAATCTGACGCCGTGGAAATGGCGGGAGCGGTGCGGCTCGTAGGTCGCTCATAACAGGTGGTCAGAGGATTCTCGAGCGTGCCCGGGTGTTTTCGCGGGGCGTCGCCAAAATTACAGGCTCTTTCAGGCGAGAATATTTTAAAAATTTTGCATTTTTTCTTGACGCGAAAATTCAATAAAATTTTCTAATAGCTGCACCCTGGCATTAAAAGCCCCAAAGAGAGAATTATATTTCCTCTGCCCGGACGTTCTTGGTTATTTTGAAATTCTTGTCTCAGCGCCCGCCGGTCGTGCTGTCCCGCCCGAATCTAATCGCGAAAAAACCGTGTGTTATAATATATCTGGTTGCGTGATGGGGGGGATGACGGGAGGTGTGCGATGACAACGAAGTCGGCTCGAAAGAACTCATGGGACAATTCCACTCGCGAGGATTCGCGAAAAACCCCGGATCCCGCCGGATCGCTGAAGAAGCTCTCCGACAACGATCTGCTCAAACGACTTAAAACATACCGCGGCGCGGAGCGAGCGGTGCTGCTCAAGATTCTCGGGTGCATCAACGAAGTCGAACGGCGTCGGCTCTATGTCCCCCGCGGATACGCCTCGCTCTACGAGTTCTGCATGGATTTTCTGGAATACTCCCGCTCGG
>DATKWS010000164.1:0-30770 GCA_035529435.1 Patescibacteria group bacterium | reverse complement strand
GCCAACGCGCGCTCAAAGTGCTCCCGCGCGCCCGCGAGATCGCCCTGGTCCTGAAGGACTCCGCCGAGATTGTTGACATCTGTTGCTACCTCTGGATGATCCGGCCCATAGATCTTCTCGTCTATCGCCAACGCGCGCTCCAACATTTTTTTTGAATTCGCTAATTCAGCTCGATTATTTAAATAGAGTCCTACTGCATTTAAAAGTCTTCCATATGCTTCTGATACTATTCGAAGCTCCTCTGCACGACTCGCAACCGCTTCTACATGAGATAACAAACGATCACAGGCAGGCCAGGTTTCTAGATCATCCTTTTCATAAGGAAATGCATTATTAATTATCTCCAGGGCTATTTTACACCAAGCTTGCTCCTCTTCACCATCCAAACTGTCTCTGATTACCGATTGAACCAAACGGTGCATAGAAAGTGAATCATCAATCACGGTAATAAGTGAGTATCGGATAAGATTTCCAATGATACGATTGCGTAATATTCGATCGTCAGTAGCTGAAGAGAGGGTATCAGGGAGAAATTCTTTCCCCCCCTGAAATAGTGACCATGAAATATCATCTGGCGCTAAATATGAACAGAGTTTCATCAAGTCATACGCTTCAGGTGAATTTTCCCGAATGCTATCCATAGATAGGGTCCATGTTGTTGCAACCGTCTTCTCATAGTCCCCGGCTCCCGATTCTTCCTTCCATAAATTCTTGTGCTCTTCAAGAAAAAGGTTTAAATAACCTGCATAGCTTTCGCTATGACTCTCGATGTATGCACCGGCTTGTTCGAGAGCAAGTGGCAGGTATCCTAATTTTTCCGCAAGTTTTTCAGCAGAATGATCAGCATTCAAGCCAGTGCGTTTATGAAGTAGTTCAATTGCCTCGGCTACAGACATAACAGTAACCTGCAAAGGTCTCGCCACATTTCGCCAAGATGGATTGCGTGAAGTTATAATTACATGACCAAATTGAGTGTCAGGCAAGTACGGCCGCACCTGTTCTGAATTCTGCGCATTATCAAATACAAGCAACCAGTTGTGATGATTTGAAAGCCAATGGCATACAGCCTTAATTATGGCTGCCTGATCGCTACTCCTTGCTTCAGGTAGATCAAGAGGGATTGCTAAACTCGCGTAGTCGCTTGCCAAAGTTACCGGGTCTTCCGATAACATCCACCAGAGCACTTCGTATCGATCGGCATACCTGTACGAATACTCGAGTGCGAGTTGCGTCTTGCCTATGCCACCCAAGCCGCTTATTGCCTGTGTCAAAGCCGCCGGTTCACCCGATTCCAGTTCATTATGCAGTTGTTTTAATATCTCCTCTCTTCCAGTAAAATTCCTGTTTCTTCTGTGTGGAACATTCC
The DNA here is from genome assembly GCA_035529435.1 of Patescibacteria group bacterium. Classification (GTDB taxonomy): domain Bacteria; phylum Krumholzibacteriota; class Krumholzibacteriia; order Krumholzibacteriales; family Krumholzibacteriaceae; genus DATKWS01. The sequence continues at coordinate 29,404 of DATKWS010000164.1, read as the reverse complement.
CTATCAATGGATTGTCCATGGGGAAATTTGGTTTTTCAGTGATCGAGCGATCCTTCACGCCCGGATAGCCTGGTCGATGCTTCGGCTTTTGTCTGCCACATATGACTCCCGATACGAGCTTTTCCCTTGCAGATTCCTCATCGAGATTAAGTAAATCAATATATACAATAGATGATAATAGACCTCCGGGCTTACACTCCTTCACCCTGATTGGGATGAGCGAGCCTTTTTTTCCATCTGGATCATCAGAAAAAGCAGAAGCCCATTCGGAAGCTGTAAATTTAGAAGCAAGGTATAAAGGCGAAAGGATAGCAATGATTCTGTCAGCTTCTTGTAAGGCATCTTGCATATCCAGAACAAAGTTGCTTCCCGGTCTGAAATCCCAGGCTTGTATTATTGTTGTATAGTTATTCTCCTCGAGTTCATAGGCAATCCATTCAGCCCATTGACGGTCTGATTTGTTGTAACTAATGAAAAAATCTTTCATGATACTCCAAATCCGGATAAATATCAGTGCATAGAACTCGATAGCATGGCGATCTACGCACCTATTTTGGTGTAGTCCCTAATGGTGAATGTAAAATGATACCACAAAATTCTCCAAAATAACAGAATAAATAATCGGTAAAATACTTGTTCCGATAATTCACGAGATAGATGCCCACGCCGGTATGCAGATATCGGGAATATAAATGCCCCGCAGATCCACCTCGAACTTTGCGCCGTCGCCGATCGATTTATCCTCACGCCCCCTCACACGAGGCTGCCGGAGAACTTGCTCGCGTTCCGGACGAAGACGACCGATTTGAGTCCCTCCGAGAGATTGATGAGACGCTCCGCGTAGGCCGCTTCCTCCCCCCGCCGCGGTATCATGAGGCCGATGAAGACGAGGTCGGCTGCGCCGCTGCCCGCGCGGATGATTTCGTAGAGCGACTGATCGGGCGAACGCACGATGATCTCGGTATCCGCCTCGATACGCACGTGATGCATAAGCTCGGAGAGATTCCGCTTCATCTCCTCGCGGTCCTCCTCCCGGTCCACGATCGAATGCACGACGATCCGCGCCTTCTTCCATTCGGGATTCATCTTGAGGAGGTATGCCAAGAGCAGCATCAGGTCACCGTTGTACTCGAGCCCTCCCCACCAGAGATCGATGCGCTCCTTACGCACGTACCGCTGCATCGGCGTGAGGCGGGCGATGATCGTGTTCTTCTCGATCTTCGCGATGGTTCGCATGATCCGGAGCTGCGCTACGAGCTTCTCGGCCTTCCGCGGCCAACCGAACATCACCGTGTTGGAATGAAGACCCGCGATTCCGTTCGCCTGGACGATATTGATCGCGCCGCTCTCGAAATCGGGCGCAACGTTGACGTCGCAGAAGGCGACGAGATTGTTTTCCCTGATGAGCCGGTTCATCTCCTCCTGCACGCCTTCGATATCGATTTCGGTACGGCTCAGGTACCCCTCGATAACCTTGCACGTCGTCATGATGCCCCGGCCCTGGTTGAAACAGTTCGCGATGTAGACGAGGTCGATCTCCTTCTCGATGTCCTCCGTGAACGTCAGAATATGGGGGCGCCAGTTGCGGGGATCGATTTCGTACCTTCGCAGCTTGAGGAGCGCGAAGCGCGCCAGCGAGAGCCACGCACCGGCACGCACGTCACCCCAGCGCCTGCTGAGCGCCTTGCGCCGGAGATATGCATAGATGACGCCCTCGAGTACCATCGCCACAATGCACGCCCAGGGATTGATGAGGAACATCACGAACAGTGCACCCGCCGATCCGATGAACGACACGTACCAGGGTACGTTGATCGTCGGGCGGTACGAGGGATCGGCCACGAGCCGCTCGACTGCCGCGCTGAGATTGATCACGATATACAGTGTAAGAAATAGAATCGTCACGAACTGGGCCACGGCGTTGAGATTCCCGAGGAGCACCGCCGCGAGGGCAAGCGAGCCGGTCACCCACGTCGATATCGTCGGTTGCCCCTGCTTTGAGAGGCTCGAGAAGATGCGCGGCGCCATGCCGTCCTCGGATAAAGCTTGGAGGACGCGCGGCCCCGCGAGCACGCTGCCGAATGCCGAGGAGAGGATCGCGCCCCACATGCCGCCCAAAACCAATACGGGACCGAAAAGCGCCGCGGCAAGCCAGGCACCCTGGCCGGGAGAAGCCAGCACCTCAATGGAGATTGCACCCGAGACGGAGAGGAGAATCGGAACGATAAGATAGACGACCGTTCCCGTGAGAATCGCCAGCATGGTCCCCTTCGGAATGCTGCGCTGGGAGTCCCGGAGGTCGCCGCTCATTCCGATCCCTGCCGTGAATCCCGTGACCGCGGGAAAGAACACGGCGAAGATGTACCAGAACCCCTCCGGGGCGGTACGGTAGGTGGCGACCGTTTCGGGAGCCTTGAACCCCTTCGTCAGCACCCCGATAATGAGTGCAAGTAATGAAAGCCCCACGAGGATCATGATCGGCACCTGGAGCTTGAGTGCGATCGAGGCGCTCTTGCCGGAGAGAATTGTAATAATAACGATGATCACGGCGGTGATGAGCTGCACCGTATACGGGGGCATCACCCCCCAGCTCTGCGGCCAGAGCATGACAAGGCTTTCGGCGAGCCCGAAGCTGTAGAGGGTGATGCTGAGGGTCCGGCAGAAGTAGAGTGGAATCCCGATCGCGCCGCCGAATTCGAGCCCGAGACTGTGGGTGATCATAAAGTACTCGCCGCCCACGCCGACACGCATGTTCGTTGCGATCGCCGAGGCGCTGAGTCCGGTTATAAAAGTGATCCCGCTGGCGACGAGGACGACGACGATCGTAAGCGGCAGGCCCACATTCCCCACGACCCACCCGAACCGGAGGTACATGATGATACCGAGTATCGTAAGAACGCTCGGTGTGTACACCCCGAGGAACGTTCCGAATTTCGGCGCCGCCTCTTTACGCGACAGTTGTATATCCTCGCCGTTCATAATCTCACGATAATAGGGAATTACGGCATACGTGTAAAGTGTAACGGCATGAATAATAATTACTCCCGCCGGTAGAACTTTTCCCTGTGATCCCTTCCGTACTCTTTTTCAGCCGCGAGCCTATTATGCGTTGCGCAGAGCAGCCTGAGGTTCTCAGGTGAATTATCCCCTCCCTTTGCGTATGGAATACTATGATCAATCTCCCGGTTCCCGGTCTCCTCGCATCGTTTGCCGCCCGTGCCGATAAACGCGCACCTGCCGCCGTCCCGCACGAATACTTGATCACGAACCGCCTGCTGGATGTGGCGGGTTCTCTCTGTGCTCCCGCGTTTCTTGCCTTTTTTGTCCGACTCTCCATGATCCCTGCATCCCGCACCATTATCGCCGCCCGCGGGCTTTTTATTTTGCACGGTCTCGTTCTTCTCGAAGATCATCTCGAAGTTACTTAAATTCGGGTACTTAGTAGAAAGAAGAGATCTTACTCTCTTAAACTTCTCCATGAACGCCGGATCCACGGCAAACTGGAGCTTGAACTTCCGATCGACAACGACGCGCTCTGCCAGTGCAACACCCATTGAACGAGTGGCTCCTCTTGAGCCGTCGCCGGAATCGGACCGTACCCCGCAATTTTCAAGTGATTTATTATCAACCACTTGCGCCATTTTACTCCCAGCGCTGGGAGTAGAGTCAGAACGATTCTTATCTGCTCCCTCTGTTGGTAGATCTGGATGCGCTGTATCGGTAGCCCCCGGTGCTGCTTCGTTCCCTCGTTCCGCAGAGGAGCGTGAGTATTTAAGGTAATCCGTGCAGAATTCGAAGAGCGAGCCGTATCCTCCCGGCAAATAGAGCCTGCGCCGTTCGACCTCGGCGAGATCGAGCACGCTCCTGCGCTGCACCGCGCGCTCACATTATAACGCATGATTTTTTCGCTTCGTGAGAGCGCTGGAGAGGCGCGATCGAATGGCATTGAATGAAAAATGCCGGAATGCAGAAAGATGTCCGGCGAGAGGGCATTGAAATTCCATATATGAGACTGTTAACAGCAGACCGCTGCTCCCCACGCAAAAAGCATAAAAACACCCGTCAAGAAAAAATTATAAACAATTATATAAATTTTTCAGAATTGTATCGATCGCAGCCGGAACAAGCGGAACATCACGTACGGCGCAACGGCGACCCAGACGAGCACGAGCACCCACAGTCTCCCCGCGAGGAGATTGTAATCATGGAGGAGCCTGCTCCACGGATTCCCCATGACGAAATGTCCGAAGAGGAATTCGAAGGCGACCGTCATCGCGAGCCACAGCATGCCGATCGCGACGGCCCGGCCGGCCGATTCGATACGCCACCGGCCGGTCACGAACCATATGTAGATTCCGAAGAGCAGGATCCCGCTCGCGGTCGAGAGCTGGTGCGCGGCAAGCTCGCCGGCGAACCGACGGTACACCGATTCCCGGATCGCGGCGTTGACGATCGCGATTGGGACCATGGGCGCCCAGAGCAGCGCGTACCGGAGCATCACGCCGGCCAATCCTGTCCGCTTCGCCTCGTATCGCATCGCAACCTCCCGCAGCCGCCGTGCGTTTCCGCGAGCGAACGGTCCCCCGCGACGCAGAGCATGAAGTACCACTGCGGCGGAGATGGACGCCCGTTCACCGGCTGCGGATGAATTCGATCATGATCCGGCCGACATCGGTGTTGTCCATTATCCCGCCGAACGCCGCGGCCCCGGGACCATGGGCAAGGAGTGGCACCATCTCGGCCGTGTGACCGTCGGTGGTGAATGCGGACCGGGTCACCGTGCTGTCCTGGATGGAACCGGCATGTATGGCGAATCCGCCCGTCTCGTGATCCGCGGTGACGATGACGAGCGTGCCGCCTTCACCCTCGGCGTAGTCCATCCCGGCACCGACGGCGTCGTCGAAATCGATCATCTCTGCGATGATGCCGTCCGTGTCCTTATCGTGGCCGGCCCAGTCGATCTGCGAGCCCTCTACCATGAGAAAGAATCCATCCTCGTCCTTCGCGAGCGCGCGGATCGCCGTGGTGGTGAGCTCGGCGAGTGAAACACTCCGTTGATCGACCGCGGGCGGGTGGAGCGGAGCAAAAAGGGCCGCAAAACGTTCGACATCCCCGAGGTTACGGAATTCCTCGACGGAGAGCGCGACATTCATCCCCTGACGCATCTCATCGAGCAGGTTCCGTCCGTCCCGCCGCCTGCTTCCCTTCTCCCGCTGCGGAATAAAATAGGCCCAGCCGCCGCCGATCAGGACATCGACGCCGCTCGCGGCCATCTGCACGGCGATCTCGTTTTCCATGTCACGGTTGAATACGTGGGTGGCGAAGACCGCGGGAGTCGCATGGGTGATCGAGCAGGTCACGACGAGCCCCGTCGACCTCCCCGCCTCCTCGGCGTACTCGAGTACCGTCTTCAGCCGCTCGCCGCTCGGTGAGACCGATATCGCCCCGTTGCAGGTCTTGTGCCCCGTCGCGAGAGCCGTGCCGCCCGCCGCCGAGTCGGTGACGAGCCGGTTCCCGGCGTGCGTCGTGACGAATCCGCCCGTCCGCAACCGCTCGAGGTGGAGCGAGCCCCGCGCGATCTTCGCGGCCGTCACGTGCGCGACTCCCATTCCGTCACCGATGAATACTATGATATTCCGCGGCGCTCCGTCTTCCCCGGCCCAGGACGGCCGGGCGGCCACCGCCACGGCGACACATAGCATGAGCGCCAACGTCCCGTGCTTCCGTCTCGCGCGCCGTACCGCTGTTACCATGGTGTCACGCATTCATGCAGGCACGATATAGAATCGTGCTCCGAAAGGGGCGTACCGCGGCCTACCCCCGTGACCAGCGGATCTCAACGCCTTCCCCGTCACCGAGCGCCCCGCGCAGCATCTCGATGAGCCCGGGATCGCCCCCCTCCCGCTCCAGCATCTCGATCGTAGCGCGATTCAGGTAGTAATCCTGGTCTTCCAGTGATTCCTCCTCGAGCTTGTCGATGAGAAACTGAAGCTGGCTCTGGGTGATTTCGCCGAGCTCTCTTCCCGTATCGTTATCGAATACGCGGATCATACGCCCCCCCTCGCTTCGATTGGTCGGACAATCCCGAATACTTATTACATCCTGCTTATTCATTGTACGCATCCGGATATCCGCTGTCCACCGGTCTTTGCGACCGGGCGGCGGGCCGTCCCCCATCCATGCGCCGGCCCGCACCGGCACGCCGCCGGGTCAACCGTATCCCGGGAATCGATCTTGCAATCGATGCAAGCGGACCGGGCGCTGTTACGACACGGCAGAGCGGTTCCTGATCGATCGTAACAGCAATATACACATAATGGTATATAGTGTCGGCAACGACGGGGAACAAAAGGGATCTATAACGAACATCGGGATATCCCGCGGGATTGTGCGCCGCGACCGTGCAGTTTGCACCACTTCCGCGCAAAAACGCCATGAGCGAACTGATTCTCAAGTGCGTCGATGTATTCACCATCAAACCGTTCGGTGGTAATCCCGCCGGCGTCATCACCGCCGCGGACGACCTGGCCACGGAGGCATTGCAGGAAATCGCGAGCGGCATGAAGATGAACCTCGTCGAGCTGGGATTCGTATCCGTTTCGAAGCGAAAAGACGCCGCGTTCCGCATCAGGTACTTCACGCCGAGCAGGGAACTCGAAACGAGCGGGCACGTGACGATTGCCGCCTGCTTCGCCCTCCTCGAGGAGGGGAGGATCGTGCTCCAGAACGGCGTGACGCGCGTCGTGTTCGAAACCGACGTGGGTATCGTACCGGTTGAAATCACCTTCACGAATGATGCCGCACCCGAGATCGCCGTGAAGAAGAGCGGGAACGATTCGATCGCCATCAGCGGCGGGCCCAACTGCGGTATCCTCGAGAAGATCATGATCCGGCAGCCGGTACACCGGTACCGTCCCGCGTCGATACCGACCGATGAACTGGCGCATGTTCTGGGGATCGAGCCGATCGAGATCACGCGGACGGGGCTGCCGGTAGCCGTCGCATCGCATGATCTCGACTGGCTGATCATCCCCGTAAAACACCGGGACACGATTCTCAAAATGAAACCGGACCTGATAAAGCTCGCGATGCTGAACAGACGGCACGGCGTCCAGACAAATCATATCTTCACGCTCGACTCGTTCAGCGCGGACTGCATTTCATACTCGCGGCATTTCGGGCCGGCCATGGGGCTCTGGGAGGATCCCGCCTCGGCGACGGCCTCGGCCGGGCTCAGCACATACCTGCTCGAACACGGCGTCACGACGACGGACAGCATGATCATGGAGCAGGGCAAGGAAGTGGGGTCAATCGCGCGCATACATATCGAAGTCTCCCGTGACAAGGGCCGACCGGAATCGGTCTGGGTCGGCGGTCTGGCGGTCACATCGATCACGCGGAAACTCGACCTCGTGAGCGGCGAGGTGCTCACCACGTAGAACCATACCGCACATGCTTCCACGATACATTTCCACGCGAATCCCGAACGGTGCGGGAGTGCGCATATATAATCCTTGCAGCACCGGGCCCCCACGCTATACTGGCCGGGAGGCGCACGGAACAGGCGGCGCCGTGCACGCCGCGGCGGCGCCTCGCGGATCACACATTTCGCACTGATCGGGTCGCGGATGCAACACGGCAGTATACTCGTGAAACCGGGAGGTCGCGCCATGAGAGGAATCCTCATCTCTCTTTTCGCATTCTCTATGTGCATCATGGTCTCCGGCGCCGCGCGCGCGGAGCAGGCGGCCGGGGATATCTCATCGCGGATCGCCGAGCTCGCATCGAACAACGAGCGTCTCGGGCACCGGCTCGACGAGCTGGAGAAGGCGATCGACGACCTGCTGTGGTTCCAGCGCGTCGGTGGCATCGCATTCATCGACAAGGTCTATTTGACGGGACCGCCGCCGTGGCGCGAGAAGAATCCCACCGCGCAGGGCGCCGGTAATCCGGTCAAGTTCTGGTCGTACGTCTTCATCCCGAGGGGTATCGATCAATCGAAGAAGTACCCGCTGATCGTTCTGCCGCACGGCGGCGTGCACAGCAGTTTCACGACCTACTATACGCACATCGTCAGGGAGCTCCTCTACCAGCAGTACATCGTGGTCGCCCCGGAGTATCGGGGCAGTACCGGTTACGGTGAATCGTTCTACGAGAAGATCGACTACGGCGGACGCGAGGTCGGGGACGTCAAGGCGAGCCGCGACTACATGATCGAGAACTACCCGTTCATCGACGGGGACCGCGCCGGCATAATCGGGTGGAGTCACGGCGGGCTGATCGCGCTCTTCAACATCTTCGAGCACCCGGATGCCTACCGCGTCGCCTATGCAGGCGTGCCGGTCAGCGACCTCATCGCCCGGATGGGATACGCAACCCAGGATTACCGGGATCTCTACTCGGCCGATTTCCATATCGGAAAGACCGCCCACGATGATATCGAGGAGTACCGTCGTCGCTCGCCCGCCTGGAACGCGCACAAGCTCCGGACCCCCCTGCTCATACACACCAACACGAACGATGACGACGTGAATGTGCTCGAGGTGGAGCACCTGATCAAATCGCTCAAGGCGGAGGGGAAAAAATTCGAGTACGAGATCTACCAGGATATCCCTGGCGGCCATTCGTTCGATCGTATGGATACACGAACGGCCAAGGAGATCAGGGTCAAGATCTACCGGTTCATCGCGGAGTATCTCGATCCGCCGCAAAGGATCGAATCGGTCGACGAGCTCGAACGGGCCGCGTACCGGTAGAATTCATATACAGGGCCGTTGTAGTCCGGACGCTTTCCGGCAATCCGATGTTCCCCTCGCGCGTGCCGCGTGACTTCCTACCGTACACGGTACGCCGTTACACGGTCGTCCGAGAATGTCGGGATGAAAACCGTGCCGTCATCGGCGCGGTAACCGAAATCCGCTATGTTGTACGAGGGAACCGACGTATCGAGCAGCTTCTCGATCCCGCCGGACGGATCGACTCGGTAGAGCCTCCCCTCCCAGTGAGAGACGAGCAGCCGCCCGTCCCCGTCGGGCGTCAGGCCGTCGATCGTGCCCACGCCGAGGCGCGCGACCGTCGTGATCTCCTTCGAGGAGAGGTCGATCGCCTTGAGTGACCGGTCGGCGTTGTTCCCCACGATCAACCGCTCCCCCTGTATGCATATGCCGTTGGGTTGGCCTATTTCACCGCCGCTCACCCATTCTTCCCAACGTGTCCCGTCGTACCGGAAGATGACACTCCTGCCGCTGTCGCTGACATAGACGGCACCCGACCGGTCGATCGCGATGTCGTTGATGAATCCCGGCTGCGGGACGGCGTGGCGTCCGACCACCTCCGCCGTATTTACATCGATCTCCACGACGGAGCGCCGCTCGACCACGTACAGCCGGTCCCCCGCGAGCGCCATACCCGTCGGGTTGGCGATTCCATCCACCCAGTGCAGCTCGACCATCTTTCCGTCCGCCGTCATCTTGGATATGAACTGCGTGTCATCACGCCGGTACATGTCATAGTTCGAGACGTAGACGACCTTGCGCGCGGGATCGTATACGGCCGATTCGGGGGTCGAGAAATCGTGCGCCGATTCCCAGACCGCACCGACGTCTCGATGCAGAAAAACGGCTTTGCCGTCTCGGAACATGAATCCCCAGCCGCCGAACGCTTCCGCCACCATAATGAGAAGTTCATTCTTACCCTCCTTCAGGGGGAGGTGCACGGCGTCGTTGAAACCGATGATTCCGAGAAACGAGGGATCGCGCGACCGGTACGCGCTGTTGCCGGTGAATACGATCTCCCCGTCGATGAATACGCTGATCGCGTCGCTGTATCCGAATTGCATCTCCCTCACTTCGGCGTGATCGGCCATGAGCGTGGTCCTGGCGAATACGACATCGGGCTCCATCCCGCTCCGTCCGTGATTCCACGCGACGTTGACAAGGCCGTTGTGTTCGCACCGCACCGCCTGCCAGCGAATCGTATCGAGCAGATCGTCGCCGGGATAGCCGTCGAACTCGACGCCGCCGAATCTGAAGCTTTGCGACATCTCCCAATCCGTAACGAGACCGGGCGGCGAATCGACCGGCGGGGGCGGCGGGAATGCGAGATCATCCCGCACCTCGTACGAAAAATTCGAGAAGTGGGCCGAACCATCCAGCGGGCCCGACACACCGATAGAGCCGCCGCTCTCGCCATGCCCGAGACCGGTGACGACGAGAACCGGCACCGCCGGTTCACCGACATACACGCGCGCCTGGCGGCCGGCCACCTCGATACGCATGGTGATCCACTCGTTCTCCGGCAGTTCCACGGCGGCGGTACATCCCTCACCGTTGAACAGCTGCCAGCAGGAGATCCCGTTGATCACGGGCGTGTACTGGACAGCGTCGGAATACAGTCCCGCCCGGTGCGGCCGCACGTAGACATGTTCGTAGTTTTCCTCGGACTGCATGCGTAAGAGGAATCCCGGATAGGACCGGCGGCCGTCGACCGCGATATCGACCGTGATGACGCCGTTCTCGAATTCGACATCCTCGAGGTACGCCATGCCGATCAGGCACCTGCGCCCGAGGTGATCGACGAGCCGGGCATTCCTCATGGTCCAGCGGTCGGATTCGAAATCGACACCGTGAGCCTGCGCACAGGCGGTCAGCGGCGCCAGCAGAGCCGCGATCGCCGCCGCCGTTGCGAGCCGTACAATGCAACGCCAGGTCGTCTTCACGATATGCTCCTTTCCGATATCATTTTTCCCTCTTGGGTGCCATACCCGCTATACGCTAGAATGGATGCAATGGTTACTCGATTTCCACCACAAATCCACGGTACCACCCCGGGAGGTCCTGCGCCATGTTGAAACGAGCCCTCTGTATACTCTTCATCGCCGCGGCGGTGAACGTTCATGCCGAAATCTCCGTCACAACGGTCGACCTGATCGGAGCGGCCGGTCTCTCGGTCAACGCGGCGGGACCGCTGCTCGTCCAGGTCGACGAGTCGCGCAACCGCCTGATCGTGGCGAACACCCTCACCTCATCGATCTCCATCGTCGACTGCGGCACCCATGCGGTACACAACATCCCCCTCGAGGGTCGCGCGCTCCAGCACCTGAAATCCGAGGCGATGACGGTGCGCCGCCGGACGGGCGGCATATACCTGATCGGCGCCCGGTGTCTCTTCACCGTCGATCCCGGGCGCGGCACGGCAAAGACGATACCGACCGACGTGCAGTTCGAATCGGTCGCCGTGGACGAAAAAACAGGGAACGTGTTCATCGCGGGACGCGAGAGCGCATCGCTCGGATTTCTCGAGGCCGGAGCGGGAAGGATCAAAAACATTAAATGGCTCGACCACCGCGAGGATCTGATCAACCTCAACCAGACGCCCCCGCCTCCCATTAGAAAGGTCGTCTGCGACGCCGGGCGCGGGGAAATCGTCGCGGTCGACGGTTTCACCGCGACACTCCACCGGTTCGATGCGCGAAACGGCAAAGCGCTCTCGTCCCGTCCCCTCCCCCTTACCGCCGGCGGGCGCTGGCACCTCGCGGGATTCAACGGGGAAACTCACCGCCTCTACCTCGTCACGGAGACCAATGAGCGAAAGGTGATCGAGGCGGCGCGGATCGACTGCCTGGGGAACGATGACACCGTCGTGCCCCTCCCCGAGTTCACCGAGGGAGTGGGGATCATCTACAATCCCACTCGCGAGGAGGTGTACATCCCGTACGACAACCACGCGTCCGTCCATGTCGTCTCGTTCGCCGGCGGCGGCGACCTCGACGAGATCGCGATCCCGGCGTACGGGAACGACGCCAGCGCCATCGATCGCGCGAACGATATCCTCTACGTGGCGAGCTGGGCGTTCGGCGAGATCGATGTCATCTCGCTCGAATCGCGGACGCTGCTGAGGCGCGTCACCGGACTCGGGATCATCCCGCACATGTTCACCATCGCCTTCAATCCGAACAGCAACCTTCTCTACTTCCCGAAGGGCGCCACGGCCGTCAACGGCACCTTCGGCGCCGCCGTGACGGCATTCGATCCGGCGAGCGATACGACCGAGAAGATCTACGTGGGTTTTGCACCGGTCGATTTGATCGAAGTCCCGCAGCGCGGCAGTGTTCTCGTCTTCGGCTCGGAGAACCGGTTCGCCGAAATCCGTCCCGACGGCCGCTTCGAGCTGCACTCCCTCCCGTACGACTACCCGACCGGGACGATTCTATCCCCCGCCGGGAACGTCTACCTCTCATACGGACCGCACCAGTCATACTGGCCGACCGTCTATATCTGGGATGCGAAAAACGGAATCCTGACGATCGACGCGGAATCGTTCCGCTTCTATGACCGCCGCATTCCCCGCCAGGCACACCAAATGGTCCTGGACCGTGACGGTGCCCTCTACTTCACCCAGAACAACTGGGGCAGGGAAGAGCAGTTTCTCGGTGTGCTGGAGGACGAGGTACGCGTCTTCGAGGCGGGAAAGCGCATCGCGCTCGGCGTAGAGGTCGAGCGCGAGGTGACGCAGCGGATTCTCCGGTACGATCCCGCCCTGCACCGGTTCTATCTCGTCCGCATCGGCGAACGGGACGAGGAGCCGAGCATCCTCCAGGTGATCGATACGGCGGGGCGGCAGGTGATGGAGACCGTGACACTGGGGATCACCGCCACCGATCTCGTGTCCGACGATGAGAATATCTACGTGGCGAACTTCGACTCGCGCAGCGTCTCGGTGATCGACAGGAAGAGCTTCACCGTGCACGAGGTGCCGACGGGGGAACAGCCCCTCAGGCTCTGCCGGTGCGGCAGGCGTATATACGTCGCCAACCACGGCGACGGGACGCTCCAGGAGATAGGCGCGGATAACAAACGATTCCGCATCCCGGGCAAGGGGCGTCCGGACAATCTCCTCGTCTGGAGCGGCGCCGTTGTCGTCATCTCGCACACCGCGGATGCCCTCAGCGTTCATCGCTTCGATCCCGATACGGAATCGTTTACACTCCTCCACCAGGCGGAGTACCCGTACGGCGATACCCGGTACGACACGGGGAACGTCTCGTTCTATATGCGGGGGCAATTCGGGGATGCGCTGTTCGATATCTCACGGGGAGTGGCGGACGGCGCGGGGAGACTCTGGATCTCGGATTTTCTGGCCGGGAAGGTGTACATCGTCGAGAACCGATAGGGTGCTGCGTGGGGAGACCTCTCCGGACCGAGCGTGTCGATCCTTCACTTCTGCCACACGGCATGCCCCTTCTCACGGAGCATCTTGGCCAGTTCGATTTCCATTTCCCGCGCATCCTCGTACGGGAGCGGATTGTGCTCCTCGTACAGCAACGGGCAGAGCCGTATTCCGTACTTCTCGACAAAGCGGTTCGCTTTATACCCCGCCTTGTGATTCTCGAACCGCTCCTCGGGCGATAGGCCGGTCATGCCGACATAGTAGCAGGGCTTCGCCGGATCGCAGCCGGGATTCTCCCGCGCGAAGCGCGGCTCGTCGAGGACCGCGCCGTCTAGCTCGACGACGTAGATATTGTGACGCTTACTCGTGCCCATCGGTGGGGGAATGCTGCTCCGGTGCGCTCTCCGCCTCGACGAGGAACTCGCTGCTCCTCAGCAGCTTGCCGTCCGGGTCCTGGACTTCGACGCGCCACTTGCCGGTCCATCCCCTGAGCATCCGCTTCGAACTCCACGTTCGCCAGGACTTCGATTGCACGGGAAGCGTGACACGCGCCTTCTCCTCATCGTCGTAGTACCACACGTGGACGACCGTCATCGAGCCGGCCGCTCCCGCTATCCTGGTGAAGCAGTAAATTCTACCCGCCGTGTTCGGAAACTCCTTGCCCGTCCCGACGGGTGAGCGATCCTCGATACCCGTGCAGAACTCTATTTCCACGACCTTGAGGGTCGCGGGCTCCTCGGCAAAGGCCAACGACGCACACAGGAGCAGCGTACACGCGATGATCGGTAATCGTGCCGTCATACTCCCCTCCCTTCTTATTCAATTCCCGTTGTTTTTACGTTCGGGACCAGCATACGTCCCGTTCAGAATACAAACAACATAAAAAGTGAGGTGATAACGCCGGCGTAGAGCATCACGACGGCCGTGTACCCCATGATATCCCTGATCCGCAGCCCGGCGACGGCGAGGAGCGGCAGGGCCCAGAAGGGCTGGACGAGGTTCGTCCACGCGTCACCCCATGCGATGGCCATGGCGGTCGTCGCGTACGGCACGCCGAGCGCTTTCGCGGCGGGTATCATGATCGGTCCCTGGACGGCCCACTGCCCGCCGCCCGACGGAACGAAGAAGTTCACGATACCCGCGGAGAGGTAGGTGAAAAACGGCAGTGTTCTTCCCGTGGAAATACCAACGAAGATCTGCGAAAGGGTGACGGCGAGGCCCGATTTCATCATCATGCCCATGATGCCGGCGTAGAAGGGGAACTGGAGCACGATCCCCCCGCAGGTCCGCACCGCCTCGTTGACCGCGCGCACGTATCGGATCGGCGTTTGGTGCAGCATCAGCCCCAGCGTGAGAAATATGAAAATGACGATATTGAGGGTCACCGTACCGCCCCGGCCGAAGTAGATGACAATGTACGTTATGCAGAAGGCGACGATCGCCGCGGTGAGTACCCGGCTCCGCTCGAGTCGCATGGCCGGGGTCAGCTCCCCGCCCGCATCGACGGGGACGCCGTGATCGTCCCCGTCGAGCCCGGGATCCATCGGCACGATATCATGTTCACACCGGGGGTGCATCAACCGGTTGATGAACGGCAGGGTGCAGAGGAACACGAGCACGAGGAGGATATTCTGCCATGCGAAGATCGTTTGTGAGGCCGGCACCGTCACCCCGCCGGCGAACCGCTCCATGATCTCGTCGGCGCCGGCGATCTTGAGCGGGATCGAACCGGAGAAACCGGCGTGCCAGACGATGAATCCCGAGTAGGCGCTGGCGACGAGCAGCGGGTAATGGATTCCCCTGACCCTTTTCGCCAGTTCGCGCGCGAGGAGCGCGCTGATTATCAGTCCGAATCCCCAGTTCAACCAGCACCCCACGATCATCATCAGCGTCGCGAGTACGACGGCCTGGCCCGGTGTGCGGGCGGTCTTCGCGATCGCCCGCAGCAGGCGGGAGACGGGGCGGGACGTCGCGAGGGCGCTCCCCGTCACGAGGATCAGTACCATCTGCATCGAGAAACCGAGAAAGCTCCAGAGGCCGTCGCCGAAATACGAAGCCATATCGACGAACGAGGCGCCTTCGACGGCCATGCCGAGTATGAAGGTGACAATCGTGAGTATCACGGCAAAGATGAACGCGTCGGGCAGGTACCGCCGCGCCGCCCGCGCGAAGAACATGCCGATCGTACCGATCATATCGCAACCTGCCTGTTGATTGATGGTGCGGCGCCGCGAGGCGCAACGGTTCAGGCACCCCCGCGCCGCTCGAGCGCAGGGTATGCCTGCTGCATTATGAAATCCTTGAATTCCCGCGCGACGATCCGGTTCCCCTTCGGGGACAGATGGACGATGAAAAGGGTCGGTATCTCCTCCGGCACGGTGACGCTCGCAGCGAGGGTGTTGATCGCATTGAAGCAGGGGCATTGCCGCCGCGCGCAGAACGCCTCGATCATCGAGACGCTCTCCGGGTTGTCCCCGGTGTAAAGTTTTTCGAACACCTCGTCCTGCATCGGCAGGATCATGATGACCGGAATCCGCCCGCTCCCACGCGCCGAATCGATGAACGATCCGAGTATCGCGAACATCAGCTCCGAAACACGTGGATCATCCCAGAGATTTTCCCACGGCCGCGGATCGACGTCGTTTATCTGCTTGTCGATCTTTCCGTGGAACGCCTCGAGCCACATGCGCCTGTTGAACAGGATCCGCGTATAGGGGAACCGGCGGACGGGGTGCCGGTCGCGATTATACCAGTAATCGTGCTCGCCCAGCTTCCGGATGAATCCCTCCTCGCCGAGCCGTGGTATGCCGTCCACGCTCCGCATCGGATTCTCGAGCAGATGGAGGCCGCCGGGACCGAGCGTGAACCGCGGCTTGGGAAGGCGGATGCCTGTCTTGGGAAAGTAGAAGGGGCGGTACACATTGACGATCCTGTTTATATTCTCCGATATCAGCCCCAGCACGACGATCGGCGTTTCGAGCCCCGGTTCGATCTCGAGGTACTTCAGGTAGGCCTGGTCGGTGCCGAACCCCCCCGTTCCGAAATTGTATACATCGGACTCGAGAAACCCGGCCAGGTAGGTCTGCCATGTCTCGTGATCCTGCACATCGGTGCAGTGCGTGTAGGAATCGCCGAACGTGGCGATGAGCGGGTGCCCGTATTCGACGGGACGCGGACGCTCCGTGAGGTGTGTATCGTAGTGATGATCCCAGCCGAAGCGCCGGTCGTATTCACGCCGCAGGCGCTCCGCATCACCGTCGCGCAGCATGAACCGATCAACCTCGTGGAACGTGAACCGCTCCTGAAACACGGTAAAGAAGATGAACGAGCACAGCTCGATGAGGCAGAGCCCGATCACGGCCGCGGCGATCGAAAAGAATATCGTGCGTCGAAATCGTCTCATGTTCGTATTGCAGGGCATGCGGCGTTCCGGGCGGTCCCCCTATTCTTTCTGCATTTCCATCCGGATTTGCCGCTTGAAATCCGCCCCGAGAACTCATCGGAATCGATGCTCTCGAGGCTCCTGCGGACCGCGGCCGCATCGGCGAAGGGAAGCGGGACCTCATGATACTCCCTGATGTACCGCTGGTGCCATGGTGTATTGAGAAGAGCTTGATTCACGGCCACGACGTCACGGCGGAATCCCTCGACAATACGCGCGCAGGTCATCCGGCAATTCATCGCCGTTGCTCCTTTCCGGCACCAACCGGCGTGCCCTCGGGTTGGTCCCTGCCCGGCGGCCATCAATCGTCCCTCCCGCTCTTGATAATCGAGTCGGCATCGTACGCATGCAGCTCTCCCTCGTACGTCCCGACGAGGAGCGTGCCGTCAGTATGCGAGACCGTCTTGACCGTGCCGCCGACCTCGAGCGACCATTCCATCCGACCGTCCTGCAGCCGGAAAGCAGCGACCCTTCCCGCTCCATCCCCCACGAGAACGGCACCGTTCCAGATGTCCGGCCGGTACGTGGTCCATTCCGTTTCCGGCGGCGCCGGCCGCAGCCACCGCACACGACCGAGGTCCGGTTCGACCGAGACAAGAGCATCCCCGCTCCCCCGGCGGCCGATAAAGAAAATCAGGCCACCGCCGTCATGCGTGATCGTTCCATACGGCGCTCCGCCGAGCGAGAGCTCAGCCTCGGTTTCACCCGTCTCGACGGCAAGACGGTAGAGCGTGCCGTCCCGGCAGCCGATATACACGCCGCCGCCCTCCGCGCAGGGCGTGGTGGTCAGATCGTCACGCAACTCCCGCATCCAGAGCGGCGTGCCGGTTGCCGCGGACAGGGCGAACACACGATTCCCGCTGTTGCGGAACAGAACGCGATCGCCCGCACGGCACGGTGAGCTGTCGTTCCACCGATCCGGATCCCCATCCTGATGAAACGACCAGAGTAGATCACCGTCGCGGCGCTTCAGACAGAGGAGCGTATCCTCCTTTGTCAACGCGTACAGGACTGAATCAGCGCCCACGATATCCCCGTAAACACCGAGGCCGGCGAAGTGCTTCCAGCGGACCGTCCCGTTCTTTATGTCGAATGCGTATATGTGCCCTTTCGGGATGTCGGTTCCGATAAAGACAAGGCTGTCCCCGAAGAGCATCATGCCGTGAAAGCTGCGCTGCATCCCGTCGCGCAGAATATCATAGTGCCACAGGGGCACGCCGGTCCGGGCATCGAGCGCGTGGAATCTCGAATTGCATGAGCCGACAAAGAGCATTCCGCCCGAGACCCCGGGCACCGAGGCGATTCACCCGCCGGTTTCGTACATCCACAGATGCTCGAGGCCAACCGCCCGCCACGTGGGATCGAGATCGCCGCCGTCGTCGGTGCAGACGGAGGAGCCGGCCCCTTGGAAGCACGCACATGGCAGGAATGCCGCGATTGCGAGTATCGCGGCGCTGAACACCATTTTCCTGGCCGTGCGAATTATCATATTCACTCCTAACACCGGGGGCACCGTACCATTTGTATCCTATCGCGCCGGACCGCATCAACAGAAAACGGCTCGGGCGCCATGCGTTCGTTTTCCCGTGCACCTGTACCGACGCACATCGAAATCGCGATACGGTAAAATAATACGGCAAAATACCAATATAAATTCCGCTAATTTTCTGATATACTCATTTCGTGATGGCACAACGCGCCATCAACACGCAACCGCGATCCGGAAGGAGGTGATTGCTTGAAACAATCGCTATTGCTTCTTCTTCTACTCACAGTGCTCTCGACTCCAGCGGTCTCGTTTCCCGGGTATGTCGGGCTCTACGCCGATGCAGAACACGAAAACTTCGCGTACTGCCCTGCAGCGGGTATTTTTTACCCGATCGAGATGTGGATCTGGTTCATGCCCGGGGCAAACGGCCAGATGTGCGCCGAGTTCGGCGTGGTCTATCCGGCGAATCTTATCCAGACCACGGTCACGTACAACAACGACCTCATCTCCGTCTTTCTGGGCGATTTCACCGCCGGCTTCTCGGCATGCTACAACACGTGCCAGTACAACTGGCACTGGGTGGCACATCAGACATTGTACGTCACGAGCCCGGATGCCGGTCACGTCGCGATAGGACCGCACGGGGATACCGGCGTTTATCAGGTAGCCACTTGTTCACCGGGGTATCCGCTCGATGATATCTGGGAGATCGCCCAACTCTACTACAACGATCCGTGCCCGCCGGGCCCTTGAGGCATCTGCGCGTCATGCATACCGCCCGGTGGGTCGGTCGCGACGAAACAATCGAGCTGGGGAGCCATAAAGAGCACGTTTATCGAGTAGGGAGATATTTATCGTACCAGCACACGTGACGGGTACCTGGATTGTCTCATAATCCAGGGAGCGGGGTATTTTTTATTCTTTTATTATATACCGCATGATCGGTCTCGTCTCGGAGCGCCGGGCCACCTCCGTGAATCCGGCACGCCGAAACGAGCTCGCAAGGCCGTGATACATAAATGCATCGGGCATCCTACCCGTCCGCGGTTCGACGGGATACCCTTCCACCATAGCTCCTCCTCGCCCCTTCACGTACCGGACGGCCGCCTCGAGCAAGGCCGTCGCCACACCCTTGCCGCGATACTGTCTCGTGATGAAGAAGCAGACCACCGACCAGACGGGGTGATCGTCCACCGGTTTCAGAATGCGGGAATTGCAAAGACGCACGTATTTTTCACGCGGTGCGACCGAACACCAACCGACCGGCTCGCCCCGATGGTACGCGATGAGGCCGGGTGTCTCCCCCGCCGCAACGATACGCCGCATCGCGCGGCGATTCCCCTCACCCTTTCCCGCATCGAATTCCCGCTTGTTGAGACGAAACCACATGCACCAGCAACCGCCGCACGCCCCGCGCGGACCGAAGAGACGCTCCATATCGTCCCACCGGTCCGGCGTGACGGGATGGCATTCCACGGGCAGGTCACCTCCTTGCACTGTCTTCACCATTACCACCTCCTTGGTACATCGATCGCACATCCCCGCCACCGGCCGTGACCATCTCGAGATCTCAGCGCCGCGCCCCATGACGGCCATCGAAGTGCACCCGCGTACCGGCATCCTCGCGCCCGCCCGCATCGTCGTACGGATAAAAATATATACCATCTGATAGGACACTGGCAACCGCTCACGGGGCCGGTTCAAATCAACATTTACAAATGATCGGGCGCCGTACTATATGTAGGTGAATCCGAGCACTGTTTCCGCCGCGGAGGTAGCACCGTTATGAACAATCGATTCTTTCGCCTCTCGAACAGCCCGACGTGCGACGGCACGCCGTTCGCGAAACTGTTGTCGACACCACGATTCCAATTCATCCTGTTACTGCTGCTGACGCTTTTCCTCTGCACGATAAAGCTGGATGACGGCGGGTTGATGGCCTATGACGAATGCTATTATGCGCAGAAGTCAAAGGAGATGGTATTGAGCGGCGACTGGATGACCCAGCGATACCTGGGCAGACCGTGTCACATGAATCCATGGCTGCACATGTGGATGATCGCCGCCAGTTATCGTGTTTTCGGCATAAACGAATGGGCGGCGCGTTTTCCAACATGCCTGCAAACCGTTTTCATTATCCTCCTGACATATATGTTCGTACAATGGCTGACGAGAAGACCGTGGGTCGGCATGCTGGCGGCATCCTGTCTCCTCTTCTCAGATTTCTTCTTCAAGTACGCAAAGAAGGCGCACATGGATCACCTCGTAACACTGCTGTTCCTCGTGGCCATGACAGCCTTTGTCGCGGGGAGGAAGCGCCATCAGAAATGGTTTCTCGTCATGGGTCTCGCCGTCGGCCTCTCGATGCTCACGAAATCGCTGCTCGGCCTCATGCCCCTGGCCGTTGTCGCCGCCTTCGTCATCGTCGGGAGGGAATGGGCGATTCTGAAACGGCCGCTCTTCTGGCTTTCCATCGCGCTGGCGCTCGCCGTGGGCTCGAGTTGGTACCTGTATGAATACTCGAGATTCGGAAGCGATTTCACGCGGGAACACTTCGGCTGGCAGCTCCTTTCGCGCACCTTCATCGAGGATGCGGATGGACCGGGCGCATCACCCGGCACGTTTCTCTACGAGCGCATACACAATATCTACCTGTTCATGCGGGATGCCCACATCTGGTTCGCGCTGGGGCTTCTCGGCGCGATACTCTCGTTCATTCCACGCAGAAGCAGGAATGATCTCGAGGGAATCGAAGGGGAACGGCTGCTCCTGATCCTCTGGGTGGTGGTACCGGTCGTGCTCGTATCATTCACCAGGACGTTCAAGGGCTGGTACCTGATGCCGTCGTACGTACCGCTGGCGATACTGGCCGCCTTCTTCTTCTCCCGCATCATCGGGAGTCCCGGACGATTGCGCGTGGCCGCCTACACCGTCCTCTCGCTCCTCTTCCTGTACCTCGCCGTCCTCATCGTCTCCCCCCTCTTCACCCTCGACCTCAAGTACGAGATCCGCCACCCGGGCATCAGGAAGCTCGCCACGAAGGTGAGAATGCTGGAACCCGGACCGGCGCGGGTGCTCTACTTTCCGGCATCGAGGGAGATCGCGGACCGCCACGGTCTCGCGATTGACCTGTCGAGTTACTGGGGCTTCGCGTTGCCGTGGAATTTTTACAGTGACCACCCGCTCGATGCGCGGAAGGTGAGAGCCGATCTCGATGAAGTACGCAGGCAGATGGCAGAACACGATGCGCTCTGCCTCACGACGGAGGAGGGATACCGCGTAATCTCCGGGGATCGTACACTGCCGTTCGAGGTGGTCGGGCGTGCCGTCGATCGGAGCATGATCTATATCGTCTGTTGCAGCAGGGCCGACTATGCCCGGTGGAAAACGATCATCGAAACGGATCATTCCCGGTCGCCGGTGTACTCGCTCCGTAATTATTGACGGATCACGACTCCCGCGCACTCGAATGATACCCGTTCGGGTCGGGTGCCGATCCATGCGTCGGATGCGTTGCCGGGCACGATCTCCGAACGGGCGGCCGCGGGCGCCCGGCTAGTGCGATTCCTCGTATACCATCTCCCCCGCCTCGATGCGCACCGAGAGCTCGTTCCGCCGCGGGGGGAGCGGGCAGGTGGCGAACGGTGTGTAGGCGCACGGCGGATTGTGCGCCCTGTTGAAATTGAGATCGACGCTCCCGTCGTCGAGGATATCGGCCACCAGGAACCGGCAGGCGCCGTACGTTTCCGTACCGCTCGTACCATCCTTGAATATGATGAACAGCTTGGTCGAATCGAGGCCGGCCTCGAACGCATCGAGCCATATATTCCCCTCACCGAGCCGGAAGATGACGTACCCCGGCGATACCATGGCCGCTTCCGTGCCGACCACGGTGGGGACCATCACCATTTTCGGCCTCGGAAATCTGTTGTAGTCGCCTCGAATCCGGTACTCCTCCTTAACCGGGAAAAATTTCAATCCCTTGAAGTTCTTAAAACGGGGAGCATTGAAGTCCCTGAGACGGATCGCGTACCGATCGCCCCGCTTGATCACCCACATCCTGAGATCGTTGAGTGCGATAACGCTCGCTTGATCGCGATCGTCGGAGTGGAGCACCGTGTCACCGATCGCATTACCCCCCATGGTGATCTCGACGCCTTCGGCGGGAATCACCCGGACGGCCCCCTCGCGCAACACGAACGTGCCCGCGACGGGCGGCGCGGAACCCTCAGGGAGGATGATGTCGCGTTCGGGGCCCGTTCCGAAGGTATTGTCCCCCTCCTCGAGCCAGAACAGCCCGGCGATCGTGAACCAGCTCGTCGGACTCGTCATGCTCCACTCACGCTCCTGCCGCCATTTCAGCTCCTCTTTCTCGAGCTCGGCGAACCCGCCCGGCTCCTGGTCGCGGCCGCTGCATGAACAGACGAGCACGAGCGAAAGGATCATGCCGAGCGATCGGGCTGTTGCGCTTATCGGTTGCATCTCCACATTCCTTCTTTCACCTTCGAAACACGGTTGCCGGATAGACGCCACAACGCACGCCGGACCTGCAATCCGGGAGCGGTGTGATTCGAGCTATAAAGATACCACGTTCGGGCCGGGCCGCACAGATCAATTATGGATCCCCGCACCGGTTCGTGAGGATCGTCAATAGACAGCGGCATCGATCCCCGCTGTCTTCAGCAGGTCCCCGATTTCCCGCAACCGCGGCGGGGAAAGGGCCGTGATTCGCGCCGACGCGCAGCCTCGATCGAGCGTATATATCTGTACATGCCGGGGGCGTATCACGGTGATATGTCCTATCCATGCGGCGATCTCGCCGGAGCCGGTATTCCCCATCTCGCCGCCCGTGAGGAGTGCCTGGATGCAAATGTCATCGAGCTTCATGAGACCCGCTACGATATCATCTATTCCCGCCCTATTGCACGGCTGGTTGTACCGGTGGAGCACACCATCGGTACCGCAGTCGAGCTTCATGATCCGCACATCGAGCCGCCCGAGGGCGTCCCGCACCATGGCACGATAGACGCCGGCCTGACACGGCATCCTCGAGCCGGCCCCGCACATCGACATGCACCGATCATCCCGTTCGGCGATCGTGACCGAATTCGATAGAATCGCCGTCCGCGCGCACGGCGCATAGCGATCGCGGAGCGTTATGAGGCCGTCGACGAGCTCGTCGAAATACGGATGCAGCGTCGGCTCGCCGTTGCCGGAAAATGTGATGTACGCCGGCTGTTCGAGAAGCTCCCTGAGCGCATGTTCAAGTTCACCGAGAAGCATCTGCACGGAGGGCCACCCGTTCCGCTCACCGATCCGCTTCCGCTCACCGATCCACCGCGGGCACACCTTCGCCCAGCCGTACTGGCAGTAGAGACAGTTGAAGGTGCACACCTTGACCGAGGGCGGCAGTACGTTGAAACCGAGGGATCTGCCGAGCCGCCGCGACTGTACCGGTCCGTAGACCGCACTCCCCTGCAATTGCAGGAGCATTGTCAACCTCCCCTCCGGCGCAGCGCCCCGAGGGCTGTGCCGAGCCGTTCGATCCCCTCCCCGATCTCGCGCTCGTCGAGGCTCGCGATCGAGATGCGGAACGACCGGTGCGGTTCGGCGCCGTGAAAGTAGTAATCGCCCGGTGAGACGACCACACCGTACTGCACGAGAAATTCATTGACCGGTTTTCCGGTATCGGGGAAATCACTCAGGTCGACCCATATCGTATAGCCGCCGTCGGGCTTCGTCCACGTCACGCCGGGAGGCATGTGCTTCTCGAGCGCGCGGAGCGCGACGGCCATCCTCCTGCGGAAAAACCGGTGCATCCTCTTTATATGGATATCGTAGCACCCGAGGCGGCAAAACTCCGCCACGGCGGCTTGCACGAGCGCACCGCCGGTGAGATCGGTGAACCGCCTGATCGCGATGAGGCGCTGGATGCAATCGCGCTCGGCCACGATCCACCCGATACGGACACCGGGAAACAGCACCTTGGAGAAGGTACCGACATACAACACCACCTGGTTCCGGTCCATCGATTTGATCGGCAGGACGACCCTGCCGAAGTACTTCATCTCCTCCTCGAAGCCGTCCTCGATGATCGGCACCCCGTGCCGCTCGCAGAGCGCGAGCAGACGTTCGCGATGCTCTTGGCTCGTCGTGATCCCGGTGGGGTTCTGGAAATTGGGAATCGTGTAGACGAGTGATACGTTTCCCTTCGCCAACCGGCGTTCGAGCGTCCCGAGATCCATGCCCCCGGCGAGCATCGGGACACCGGCGATCCGCAGCTCATGGTACCGGAGAAGCGGTATCACGTTCGAATAGGTGGGCTCCTCGACGACGCCCCTCGCGCCCGGCACGGCGAGCAACCGGAGGATGAGATCGATCGCATTTTGCGCGCCGTTCGTCACGAGGATCTCGTCCGGCGATGCCGCGATCCCGTGAATCTGCATCCGCCTGGCGATCACCTCGCGGAGCCCCGGGTATCCCGCGCGCTCGCCGTACTGGAGCGTGCGTGCCCCCTCGTGTAACAGCACGCGGTTCATGCACCGGCGGAAATCATCGAGGGGGAAGAGGCGCCGGTCGAGGTCGAGCGGGGAGATGTTGATCACCTCTTCCGAAGTGGGGATGGGGCTTTCCGGCGTGTATCGCTCGAAGAAGTCGTAGAGACGACTGCTCGCGGGATTCGACCTCCGCCGCCAGTTCAACGCCCCCTTCTCATCCGTTCGCTTCCGCCCGATCACCGGCGCCCGCCTTCGTACGCGGGTGTATGAGCCGGGTGTGCTCTCGACGTACCCCAGTGCTGCGAGTTCCATGTACGCACGGTAGACGGTCGATCGGTTGACACCCAGCTTGTCGGCAAGGTCGCGGCTCGAAGGGAGTGTCGTGCCGCTTTCGAGCGTCTCCGACTCGATCATGTCGACGATCTGCCCGATGATTTGCCGGTACACCGGTATCCCGTTGTCCCGTGTCAACTTGAGCAATATCATGGTTCCACGCTCTTCCTTGTTTGTTTCGCCGCCCCGAAGCGAGCACCCGACGATACCCCTCCCCTTCGTGTTACCGCCTCGCTTCCCGATGTTTGCACATACAACGTAATTAAATAATTGGTTTGAGTAAACATCCAATATTTAGGATTTTTCAACCAACCAATTATTGTCCGGCGTTGTCACGGCTCCAGGGTATCAAAAAAACCCTTGCCACCACCAAGTAAAAATGAATATAAAATCGAATTGTATCCAAGCGGGTTAAGCTCCACATTATCCATTTAAACCAAAGGAGGGACGGGTACATTCATCTGGTTTTGCACGCTCACCATTTAAAGACGGTATTGGAGGGAACAGTCATGCGAAGAGTTCTTGCGATTCTACTGGTCATCGCTTTCGCCGTGATTATGTCGACCACGATCATGACGGCGAAGGAATGCACATACAAAGCGCACAAGAGTGACAAAAAGATCAGCAAATTCGTCTGCTATCTCGTCACACCCTGGCCTTGGCGCCACCTCTGCCAGTCGGAAGACACCGATATGGACGGCGTCGTGGACCGGAAGGACAAGTGCCCCGGAACCCCGAAAGGCGCAGTTGTCGATGAATACGGATGCCCGCTCGACGCCGACGGCGACGGTGTCTTCGACGGCATCGACAAATGCCCCGATACACCCAAGAAGGCAAAGGTCGACAAGAAGGGATGTCCGCTTGACTCCGACGGTGACGGTGTCTTCGATGGCATCGACACGTGCCCCGATACACCCAAAAATGCCACGGTCGATAAAAAGGGATGTCCGAATGACTCGGACGGCGACGGCGTCTTCGACGGCGTCGATATGTGCCCCGATACTCCAAAGAAGGCCACGGTGGACAAGCGAGGGTGTCCGAAGGACTCCGACGGCGACGGCGTATGGGACGGAGTCGACCGCTGCCCCAACACGCCGATCGACCTCGAAGTCGACAAGCAGGGATGCCCGATCGAGATCACCGAGACCGAGATGCAACTGCTCGACACCGGCATGATCCGCACGACGAGCATCACCTTCGAAACGGGCAAGGCTGAGATCAAGCCCGAATCCTACAAGGCCATCGATGAAATCGGCGCGGTCCTCGTCCAGTGGCCCGATCTCGAGATCGAGGTCGGCGGTCACACCGACTCGCAGGGGAGCGAAGCAATCAACCAGAAGCTCTCCGAGGAACGGGCCAAGGCCGTGCACGATTACCTCGTCAAGAAGTATCCCAAGATCGGAGCCGGGAAGCTCTCGGTCAAGGGATACGGCGAGAGCACACCGATCGCGGACAACAAAACAGCCGCGGGCCGCGCCAAGAACCGCCGCGTCGAGTTCATCGTCCTGAACAAGGAAGAGTTGAAACACGAGATGGAGCATAAGGGATTCAAGCGGAAATAATCCGGCGTACGAATCCGGTGTCACGGAACACGAGAGCCGTTCCCGTGAGCGGCTCTCGTGAAGCCTGCTGATACGCGATCAACCTCGCCGGGAGACTGGCTGAATATCGCCGGGTTTCCGTACGTGGTGACGATCCACATCTACGGCGGCGGCGGGACGACACCGAACGGGGGAACGCACCTCAATCCCGACATCCTCATATCGGGACGTTACCCTTCCAGTACATCATGGATCAATGTCGCGGTGCGGATATCGGCATTGCCGATCTTTTCTTCGTGCATCATTCGAATGTAATTATCGATCGGAGAGGATTTCCATTCTCCCAGCGGATCCTCCCCGAATATGCCGATGCAGTACGCATCGACGCTCACCATGTCGGTACCGGCGACAATCGCGTTCTTGCGTTCGAGTGTGCCTGCCTTCACGGCGCTCCAATCCCTCACCAGATCGGTCATATCGACGATGTTCAGGTCCACGCGGTCCTGCATGAATTTCGCCAGCGCCACGAGGTTCACGGGCAGGGCGCTATAGCCGCGTCTTGATTTCTGTATACCTAACCGATCAAGGACTCCATGGTAATGACTTTCAATCCAGTTCCATTCCTTCCAAGCATGGAGGATTCCCGGATTCCTCATCATTCCCATCAGGTTCTTGACACACAGCGTGTAACCCGCCCATGGATGGGTCTTTGCCCGGGGTACGTTGATGACCGCATCCGCCTCGAGGAATGCACTGATAAAACCATGCGAGCGTATATCCGGCGCGTCCAGCTCGACCTCGGTATAATTGGCAGGATCCGAACCGGCGTCGAGCAGACGTGCGCCCTCCTCGAGCGCCGCTCGGGTCAATCCCGAGGGATCACGGGCGGTTCCGAACCTGCCGTGAGAACTGAGACAGTGCTCGACCACCGTCACGGATCCGGCACGGGCCCCGGTGCACAGTTGTATCACGGCCCGCAACACGTCGGGTGTGGTATTGCCACCCATCCCGGGAGTCTGCACAAACGCGGCATTCGGTTTGATCACCACCGCATCCCCCGCCTTCACGAATCTCGAGATGCCACCCAGTGCATCGACCGCCGCTTTGGCTCGATCGAAGATCGTTCCCCCTTCGATGTGGGCGATACGGGTCGGACCGGTAACGATGTTCTTCCGCGGCAACCGGGAAAACACGCGTGTGCTCACCAGCGAGGTGGCTACCACCCCACAGATGATCTGTAAAAATTCCCGTCGTGTCATGGCTGCCTCATCGAATCACGGGGACAGGAGAGTGACCGCTCGCTCCTCCGGAGTGTCAACGTCGATGAACGGGAACGGATCCCGTCGCCCGTGACGTTCTGGATGTCACGATGTAACTCCGCATGTATCTTCAATATATTGATACACAAAGAAAAAAGAGAAGTCAATGCCGGGAATCAAAAAGCCGCACGGTACACGGCTTGAGGATTTATTGAGCTTCTCTACCGGTATCCAGCTAACATGAAAAAAGCCATCCCAAAGGATGGCTCTAAAACCGGCGGCGACCTACTCTCCCACACAGTTACCCATGCAGTACCATCGGCGCAGGAGGGCTTAACTTCCGTGTTCGGAATGGGAACGGGTGTTTCCCCTCCGCTATCGCCACCGTAAAACGTATTATTTTTTTCCACACGGCCCGCGGCACCGGCGCGCTTCGCACACCCCTCACCACAGCCCGCGTCAGGCCGGCCCGCGAACCAACAGGATCACGGTCAATCTATTCAACAAAATCAGGGAACGCGCACAAGCACGTTTATACGATAAAAACTGGTTAAGCCTCACGGCTTATTAGTACCGGTCGGCTCAACATGTCACCATGCTTACACCTCCGGCCTATCAACCTCGTCATCTCCGAGGAGCCTTTAGGTATCTAACGATACGGGAGGTCTTATCTTGGGAGGGGCTTCACACTTAGATGCTTTCAGCGTTTATCCCTGCCGAACATAGCTACCCAGCGATGCCCCTGGCGGGACAACTGGTACACTAGAGGTTCGTCCACCCCGGTCCTCTCGTACAAGGGGCAGCTTCCCTCAAACCTCCTGCGCCCGCAACGGATAGGGACCGAACTGTCTCACGACGTTCTAAACCCAGCTCACGTACCGCTTTAATTGGCGAACAGCCAAACCCTTGGGACCTTCTCCAGCCCCAGGATGCGATGAGCCGACATCGAGGTGCCAAACCACCCCGTCGATGTGAACTCTTGGGGGTGATAAGCCTGTTATCCCCGGCGTACCTTTTATCCTTTGAGCGACGGCATTTCCACTCACTACCGCCGGATCACTAAGCCCTGCTTTCGCATCTGCTCGACTTGTATGTCTCGCAGTTAAGCTCCCTTTTGCCTTTACACTCTACGCACGATTACCGACCGTGCTGAGGGAACCTTTGGGAGCCTCCGTTACATTTTTGGAGGCGACCGCCCCAGTCAAACTACCCGCCTAACAGGGTCCCCGAACCGGATTCACGGTTCTGGGTTAGAACCCCAGTACCACAAGGGTGGTATCTCACTGATGGCTCCACGCAGGCTAACGCCCACGCTTCAAAGCCTCCCACCTATCCTGCACATATTGCACCGAAACTCACTGCCAGGTTGTAGTAAAGGTCCACGGGGTCTTTCCGTCTTACTGCGGGTAACCGGCATCTTCACCGGTGCTACAGATTCGCTGAGTCGCTCACCGAGACAGTGCCCAGATCGTTACGCCATTCGTGCAGGTCGGAACTTACCCGACAAGGAATTTCGCTACCTTAGGACCGTTATAGTTACGGCCGCCGTTTACCGGGGCTTCAATTCAGAGCTTCACCCGAAGGTTGACCCCTCCTCTTAACCTTCCGGCACCGGGCAGGCGTCAGACCCTATACATCGTCTTTTTTACTTAGCAGAGTCCTGTGTTTTTAGTAAA
>DATKWS010000163.1:0-36091 GCA_035529435.1 Patescibacteria group bacterium | reverse complement strand
CGGCGAGAGCTGGGACGCGCGGGAGCTCGGCGTCTTCGAGATGCGCTCCCTCGCGTCCGATTCGGAGGGACGCCTGTTCGCAACGGAGCATTACTGCAACATACTGCGGTCCCTCGACCACGGAGAATCGTGGGAAGAGTCGAGCTGCGACTCTCTCTTTGACTGCCATAGCACCCTCCTCATAGATGCCAACGACAACCTCTACCTGCCGGCCTACGACTCCGGCATCTACCGGTCGAGCGATCATGGGGATAGCTGGGTGCGAATCTGTGAGCGATTTTTCTCGGAGGGTTATCTGCGATCACTGGCGGTCAATTCGATGGGCGTTCTCTTCGCGGCCACGAGCGGGGGATTGTACAGGAGCCGCGACGGCGGTGAAAACTGGCAGGGGCTGATGGATATTCCCTGGGGGAAGCGCATAACGCAGATGGCGCTCGACTCCACGGACCGGATATTCGCGAATGCCTCGGGCTATCTCTACGCGTCAAGCGATGACGGGGAAACCTGGACGACCCTGCACACGCCGCAGCATGTATACGACCTGTTCTTGGATGGAAGTGACCGCCTGTTCTCCTTCTGCGTTGACAGTCTGTATCTATCGGACGACGGTGGTGAACGCTGGGTCTCGATATTCGGCTATTCGGGTGCGCCCGATAATTGTAATGCGGCGGTGAATGCGGCCGGAGACATTGTCGTCACGGGATGGTGGGGCGTATGCCGGTCGATTGATAATGGCGCGAACTGGAATATGCTCGGTTTCACATATTACAACGCGGTTGACATTGCGATCGGGGAGAACGGCTCTTTCTACACCCTCATCCCATACGGAGGAATCTACCGGGCTGACGGCGCATTCGAGGGCTGGACCGTGTTCAACACGGGACTGCCGTGCATCGAGTTGCGTTGTCTGGCAAACGGGCCGGAACGGACTATACTGGCCGGTACGGCCGACGGCGTCTATGCCTCTCATGAAGACAGTCCCGGCTGGTCCCGCGCGGGGCTCGCGGGGAATCGTATCGTGGCACTGTTCACACTCACCGGAGACAGCATGGCGGTCTCCACCAAGGATAACGGCCTGTTTGTCTCGACCGGCGGGGGAGCGGAATGGCGGCACGTGGGGATGAAGGGCTACAACATCCCCTGCGTGATTGAAACCGGTGATGGCCGTCTCCTCGCGGGGGCCGACTTCGGGGGCGTTTTTCGCTATACCGGTGACGGGATAGTTTGGGATCAGATAAACGCCGGCCTCACCGACCTGCGCGTAACGGCGCTTGCGGCCGCCGGCAACGGTGACATTCTGGCCGGGACGCGAACGGGGTTGTTCATCTCCACCGACGGCGGCTCCTCCTGGCGGCGCTTCAACGAGGAGCGCATCGATGTCACCACGATGCATATCGCGGGTGAGGACATCCTCATTGGAACGGTCGGGAGTGGAATTCTCTGGACGAGAACCGGCATGACCGGGCTGTATCCCCAGAATGACGGCATGCGGGATGCTATCCGCGCCATACTAACAGACCCCGATCGTTTCGTTTATGCTTTGACAAGCAGTGAACTTTTAAGGAGCACCCTGTCCCTCGGGGGCGCATCCCCGGCGGGCCCGTAGCGGGTGCGTTTTCACCCGCCGGGGGAACCGCCTGCATCTGTTGAAATGAAAAGATTCGTTACCATAACCGGCCTGTTGCTCGCGGTTTCACTGGGTACCGTCATCATCCTCGGCTCGTGCGTCGACGACGCCATTATTCCGGAAGAAGAACCGTTCGGATGGATTGAGTTTCGGATCCCCGGCGCCGTCTACAATCTACACGTTCCATCGCTCGCCTCGAACGGGCACGGGGCGCTGTTTCAGGGAACACAGAAATACCACAACCTGTGGCGATCCACCGACCGCGGCGAGAGCTGGGGGGAAAAGAACCTCGGGTTGAATACGGATTGCGATGTGACCGCCCTCCTCGTCAAGGACGGGAAAACACTATTCGCCGGTCTTTCAGGAGGAGGGATCTTTGTCTCCCGCGACAACGGCGCGAGCTGGACGCAGGTCAACAACCACCTGACCGACCTCGATATCCGCTCCATGACCGTCAACGCCGGCGGGGATATCATCGCGGCCACCGACAACGGCGGGATATTCCGCTCGGCGAACGACGGCGGCGTATGGAGCCCGGTCGTCGAGGAATCGATCGAGACGCCGGTGGGCGCCCTCGTGACAGGTTCCACCGGAATCCTCTACGCCGGATGCCGTGGGCAGGGCGTATTTGCATCGGAGAACGGGGGAGAATCCTGGACGGACCACTCGGACGGTCTCGCCAATCTCGATGTACGATGCCTGGCGGTCCATGGCGGGGGATACATACTGGCCGGAACGGGCGGCGGTGAAATATACAAATCCTCCGGTGGTGGCGAACCATGGGTGCGGATCGACGGGGGAGCGACGGGTACGGATATAAACGCGATATCAACGGATCGATCGGGATATATCTGGGCGGGCACGGGCGGTGATGGAATCATCCGGTCGATAAACGGAGGCGACTCGTGGGAGAGGTCGGATAACGGCCTTCAGGGTCTCGATATTCTATCGCTCCTCTGCGAAGAGGATGTTCTACTGGCCGGCACGGCCTATTACGGCGCGTTTCGCTCGATCGACGGGGGACAGAGCTGGGTCGCACCGATGGAGTACGTATCGCCCATATTCGATTATAGATGGGGGCTCTCCCTTGCGATTGATTCTTACGGCGACTACTACCTATTGAGCAATCGTGACATTCTCAAATCATCCGACGAGGGCAGGACCTGGGCCAGGGCCTGCCACGGTCTCTCTGATACCTATTACCCTGATAAGGAACTGCTCTCTCTGGCGATTCATCCGGACGGTTCCCTCTTCACCGGCACCGGCGATGGCATATTCATCTCGACCGACTATGGCAACCGGTGGACGAGGGCGGATACGTTTTCCGCGGATCCACCGGAAGTCTATCTCCTTGAGGCGGCCGCGGACGGGACGATATACGGTCTTGCCTCCGCCGGTGTCCTGAGATCCGATGCCGGAGGCGCGCCCTGGGAATACGTGTATGGGGAACCGGCTCCCCTCTGCATCGGCGCGGGGGCCGATAGTTGTGTCTATCTCGGAACAACATGCGGAATCATGCGATCGGCCGATCGCGGGGATACGTGGGAACAGGCGACCGATTCCATCCGCATTGAATCGATCGACGCCGACCGTACAGGAAACGTCTTCGCCACCTGCCGGGATGGCATTCTCCGCTCGTGCGACGGGGGAGAAAGCTGGGCGGCCATCCCGCTGGGGCCTGTCCCCCCCGAGCGATTGGTGATTGCGGCGCCCGGGGGAGAGATCGCGATCGTTCTGAATTACCGGGGCGACCTGTTGATATCGTATGATCGGTTTACGACCTGGACCCTGATCGAGACGCCGTTCTATAGACCCATTCCGTACTTCGGCCCTGATGGACACCTGTTCATCGTGATCTCGTTCGCGTCCTCATTTCATCGAAGCGATCACCCGCTGTTCTGACTGTCCGCCGTTATCGGAGTTTGTCATGACAGCCGCGCCGTATCCTTTATCCTTGTGAGCTATAATAATGAACATCCTGAAGGAATCCGGGGTGTGAAGGGGGAATCGTACGGTCGTATCACGAAACACACGGGTTACAACGGTGTTTCACCTTTGCCTGCGAACGAATCGGGCTTGAGGTTATTTCTGATTCTGGCGGAAAGAATCGTCTTCTTCAGCCGGATCGATTTCGGCGTGATCTCGACCATCTCATCGTCGCGGATGAAACTAAGGGCTTTTTCTATCGTTATCGGTTCCACGGGCGTCAGGACAACGGCGTCGTCCTTTCCGGCTGCCCTCATGTTCGACAGTTTCTTCTCCTTCGAATGGTTTACGTTAATATCGTCATCCCTGTTGTGCTCTCCGACGATCATTCCCTCGTATCCAGGATCGCCCGGCTTCACGAACAGCCGCCCACGCGCCTCGAGGTTGCAGAGTGCGTAGGCCACGGCCTTACCCGGCCTGTCGGCGACTATCGATCCGGTGAAACGGGTGCTGAAATCCCCCCTGTACTCTTCGTACCCGGCAAAATACGAGTTCATCACACCGGATCCCTTCGTGTCGGTGAGAAACTCGTCCCGATATCCTATGAGTGCCCTTGAGGGTGCCGAAAATTCGACTCTGATCCGGCCGCTACCGTTATTAACCAGGTCCGTCATCCTGGCCTTACGCGACGCCAGTTTCTCTGTAACAGCACCGAGGAACTCTTCCTCGCAATCGATGAACAGGCGTTCGATCGGCTCGAGCCGTTTTCCTTTTTCATATTTATATATGACATGTGGGCGTCCCACGCAGAATTCGAATCCTTCCCTTCTCATCGTCTCGATCAGTATGGCCATCTGGAATTCTCCACGCCCTTTGACGATGTAACTGTCACGCTCGCGGTCTTCCTCCATCTGGATCGCGACGTTCATCAGAGTCTCCTTGAGGAGGCGCTCGCGTATCTTCGGAGACTGGACAAAACGTCCTTCCTGACCGCTGAACGGGGAATCGTTGATCGTGAATCGCATCGAGATGGTCGGTTCGTCGATAAAGATGCGTTCCAGTGTTTTTGGATGCTCCCTGGTACAGATAGTATCGCCGATCTTGACGTCATCGATCCCGGCAAGGACTACGATATCGCCCGCACTGGCGGATTCGGCCGGCCGGCAAAATATACCCTCGTACTTCTGAAGTTTCGTCACCTTGAGCGGAACATGCTCGCCGTCCCTGTTTATACAGACGAGCAGCCTGTTCGAACTGACTGCGCCATTGATGATCTTTCCCACCGCGAGCCTGCCGAGGTAATCCGAATATCCGAGATCGGAGACGAGCATCTGGAACGGCTCTTCCGGATCGTAGACCGGGGGCGGGATCTTGTCGATAATCGCATCGAGCAACTGGTGAATATTGTCCGTCTCTTCTTCCAGTGTCCGTTTGGCGATCCCGTCGCGGCCGGCGGCGTAGAGGACCGGGAAATCGATCTGATCGTCCCCGGCGCCGAGATCTATGAAGAGATCATAGATCTCGCCGAGCACCTGGCCGGGCCGCGCGTCCTTCCGGTCGATCTTGTTTATCACGACGATGACCTTGAGCCCCGCCTCAAGAGTCTTTTTCAGGACAAAGCGTGTCTGCGGCAGAGGCCCTTCGGACGCGTCTACAAGAAGAATGGCGCCATCGGCCATCGAAAGGGCCCTCTCCACTTCGGCACCGAAATCGGAATGACCCGGCGTGTCGATGATATTTATCTTCACGCCTTTCCAGGATACCGAACAGTTCTTGGCGGCGATCGTGATGCCGCGCTCGCGCTCGAGGTCCATATTGTCCATTATCCGTTCTTCTACAACCTGCCCGGCGCGGAGCAGGCCGCTCTGCCTGAACATGGCGTCCACGAGCGTGGTTTTGCCGTGATCCACGTGGGCGATTATGGCGATATTCCTGATATCCTTATTCTCAATAATTCTGCTCATAAAACAGCTTCGAACATTGCCGGCTCCCTTACCGGCCATGCCTGGCAAAACGTCGATCCATTTCCCGGGGAGGGGAGTGGCTGGCGATCCAGGGTTGAAGAAAGATACGCTGTTACCGGCGCTTGTCAACAGATAACGGATGGATTCAGGGTCACGTTCGACTATTCTCCAAGGGCTTTATCTATAGTCTCCTTGAAGTCATTAGCAATAAACGACTTCGCCAGCCGCGCGCGGAAACCGAATTTCCTGTAATTCGCAAGTACATCGACATTTGAATACCCGCTAGATCCTGAGCGACCATTGGCAAAACTTTCTCGGCGTTGACAGTACTTTCACCCATTGCTGGATATGATCCGAATTCGAACGAAAAAATGAGCCGCCCGGGAGTTGAACCCGGCACCACCTGCTTAAGAGGCAGTTTATATATCTTTCTCCCATTTTCCTTCTTTTGCTCTGTTGTACCTTATTTTACTATATTAATATGAGTTGCACTATCCTATTGACATATGGTGTCCGCTGGCTTACTCTGCTTTTTGGTGCCCTATTGGTGCCCTGGAGATGTCCTGAAGAGATATCGTACATTGATTACGAGGTCGATTCCGATGGCAAATCTAACAAAAAAGATGATCGAAAAGATTCCTCTTCCTCCCGAGGGGAAAGAATGTCGTGTCTGGGATGACAAGGTGCGGGGGCTCTTCATAAGAGTGAAATCATCAGGTGTGCGCACGTATTATATTAGCTACCGGAACAAGGACAAGAAAATACAAAGGCTTGCTCTCGGTCGTCACGGCATACTATCTCTCACAGACGCAAGAAAACGAGCCATCCCACTGCTCGCCAAAGTATCGGCTGGGCATGATCCTGTTGCCGAGCGCAAGAGATTCCTCGAAGAACCATCATTTCGAGACCTTGCCGAAGAATATATGGAGCGACATTGCAGTCAGAAGAAAAGCGGTCATGAAGATATCAGGATCATTCAAAAGGATATTCTGAAAGCCTGGGAGAGCATTCCCGCTCATGAAATAAGAAGGCGTGATGTAATACGTCTCGTCGATAGGATCAAAGACCGGGGAAGCCCCATTATGGCAAATAGAACTCTTTCTGTGATTCGCAGGATTTTCAATTTTGGAATAGCTCGAGATATCGTAGAGAATAATCCGACCTTGCTCGTCAAACCGCCAAGCAGAGAGAACAAAAGAAACCGGGTTCTCGATGAAAAAGAGATCGCGATATTTTGGAACACGCTTGACGAAACAGATATCGGACATCACATAAAAACAGCGTTACGGCTCATATTAATCACTGCACAGAGGCCGGGAGAGGTGATCTCCATGGAATGGTCTGAAATAGATCTCGACAATGCCTGGTGGATAATACCAGAGGAAAAATCCAAGAACAAGCTACCTCATCGAGTTCCTTTATCGCCCATGGCTATACAATTGATTGAATCTCTTGATCGAATATCTCCTTTTCTCTTTACGGCCAGGATCGGGAACAGATATGACAAGAAGCGACCGATGACAAATAGAGCTCTCCCCCACGCCATAAGGCGTAATCGCGATATTTTTGACCTCGAGACATTCGTTCCGCATGATCTTCGCCGCACAGCTGCCAGCCAGCTGGCGAGCCAGGGTACTTCGAGACTTGTTATTTCTAAGATCCTGAACCACATAGGAAATGATGTTACTTCTATCTATGACCGATATTCTTATGACGACCAAAAGCGCACCGCATTGAATTCCTGGAGTCAACGCTTATCCTTCATTCTAAAAGGGAAAAAAGCCAAGGTAATACAATTTATCCCTAAATAATCTATATATTGCTAGAAATACTTAAGTATTTGATTATATAAATCTTGGTTTTGTGAATATTTTTTGTTCACCCTGCATTTTTCTGTTCCCTTTTTTCTTAATCCCGTTTACCATGCGATGCGACTCATTATGAGTCGAGTCAAGACGAGTTGTTATTAAAGAGTCCTCATCCTGCCGGGCGGGACGCCGTACCCTTATCTCTATTAAATTCGATGATCCGAGAGTGCAGTATCATATCAAAGAGGCTATTCGAGACACCGAGACAAGAACGATCCGGAGGGTTCTCGCTGCTCTCGTACACGCCGTGGATCCTGAAGGCGAAGTCGGCTTTGTCGAGAAGATTCCGGCTTCATTCCATCCGTATTTGCTGAGGGAGCTTCAGATCGCTTCTGAGAGCGAAGATATCGAACGAACATGATCCGGCTTCAACAACCCTACAGATGGAGCTAAAAAGCCCGGAATCCCACTATTTCGCTGGCCAGAGCCCACAACCCACACGGATTTCTCCCATCTCAGACCTGCATGGATCATTGTGGTCGAATTAGTACATTTGTACGTCGTCCAGCTTGGGGGGCCAAATTTTATTTCTGTTAATTATTCATAGTGGGCAGATGATCAATTTGGGGAGAATCGGATGATTGTCCCATTCATTACCGTCATAGTGCAGAATTGTTCCGTTCGTTCCAACGATGAATATACGTTCTCCGTACCATTTCAACCTCCCAGTTCGGTATGAGTTGATTCGAAGAAGCTCGGTCTAATGGCAGTATACCTGCTCTGACCGAGTGTAACGCAAACCGATTCGGACAACAATCTCTAATGGTTGATTTGAACACAACATTCATATAAAACGCACCGAGACACCCACCACCGATACAGCGTGGTTTGGCCGCATTCGGTGCCAAGGAGGCGACAATGCGGGGCAGTGCCCACATGCGTGTGCGACGGGGGCTTGTAATAAGTGCGTTTCTCTGTATCATCCCTATCTGGTTTTTCCGGCGCAGCGGCGGGCCACGACGCCCTGAGCAGGACCGGCGGCGGCCGTGAACTGCTGTTCATTACAGACGGAAACACATTCCGCTTTACCGAATAACCGATGTACGACATTGAGCTCGATCGAGCTTTCACGGATGGATTTCGCATCGCGTAACGCAACAGCCGGTGAATTTTCTTGCCACGTAATATTTTTTCCTGTATACTCATGGGGAAAGTGGCAAAAGGACAAAACTATAACACCAAATGGCATGAAGCTTAAAAGTATACCGGCGCTTCACCCCTATTTCCTTGCTGTATGCCCTATTCTATTTCTCTTCTCGCGGAATATCGGTGAAGTTCGTTACGGGGCTATCGTGATCCCTGTTGCCGTCGTTCTCGCCGCCTCTTTTCTGATCCTCTCCATACTCAAGAAGCTGATTCGGAATTCCGAGAAGGCGGCAATCCTGACATCCGCCGGGATACTGATGTTTTTCCTGTATGGGCCGCTATTTGACCGGACCATCGCAGGTTTGACCATCGGGGGATACGTTATCGGCAGGAACAGAGTATTCTTCTTGCTCTGGTGCATCCTGGGTTTGCTTATCGCATGGGCCATCATCAGAACGAGGCGCAACCTCAAGGCCATCACCACCTTTCTCAATGCAACGAGCTTTATACTGATCGCCATAAGCCTCGTGAGTATCGTCTCGTTCGAGCTCAAGGCCGTGGGGCACCGGAATCACGCGTGTGACTGGACGGCCGTCGTCACCAGGCTATGTGAAGATACGGATGTCACCGGGAGCCCGCCGAACGGTCCGTTGCGCGACATCTACTACATAATTCTGGATGAGTATGCCCGCTGTGACGTGCTGAAACAACACTACGGCTACGACAACTCCCCCTTCATGAACTATCTCGAGAGCAGGGGTTTCTATGTTGCATACCGGAGCTGCTGCAATCACCTCGATACGTATTACTCACTATCCTCATCATTGAACATGAACTACATTCAATCACTCGTACCCGAGATGACTGTCGAGTCCATGAAGCACAAGCTGGTTACGAAGATGATCGGGAACAACACCGTAGTCCATATACTCAAGAAATACAACTACCGCCATGTCTTCTTTCCCACTATATGGAAGGTCACTGCGCGGAATGAAATGGCGGACACGGTATGTACTCCATTGAGGATAAATTTAAGCGAATTCGAGGAAATCCTCATCAACAGTTCGGTGCTCCGGATTATCGGCGCCCATCGTTTCGCACAAACCAAGAGAAACATGACAATCTACACTCTCGACGAACTCGGCAACATCCCCCGCATGAAGGAACCGACCTTCACCTTCGCCCATGTGATGATTCCCCATCCTCCGTTCCTCTTTGATGCCGACGGGAATCGACCACGGTCGTCGCCGCTGTCGAAAAGAGAACTGAGCCGGAACGAGTATATCGATGCGTATACAGATCAAATTGCTTTCCTCAACAAAAAATTGTCCGCGACCATCGACAGGATCCTCACTCTATCCGATGTCCAACCGATCATCATCATCCAGGCCGACACCGGCCCGGGTTTCCGGGTGCCGGCCTCCATGGATACGCTCGTTTCACGGGGCGAACGCCGCTTCAAGGATTACATGCTGATGATCAGAGTGCCCATATTCAACGCATGCTATTTTCCGGACGGGGGGGACTCATTGCTCTACGAATCGGAGAGCCCCGTGAATACATTCAGGATCGTCTTCAATCATTACTTCGGCGCTCACATGGAACTGCTGGACGATCAAACGTACGATTCCGTACTGTCGGGAAATACGATAAGGTTCGACGTAGTGGCAACGCCGCAATGATAGGGGAAAAAGCAGAATGTCCGCGCAATTGTGCACCGCGGCATCATGAGGAGACCACGCAGTACGATGAATAGCAGTATCTGTTTTGTGTCTCCGTATTCGTATCCCGTGCTGGCAAAGACACACCACCAGTCAGTGGGGGGCGCCGAGGTTCAACAGGTCATGATATCCAGGGAGCTCGCAAAGCGCGGGTTCGATGTCTCGTTCGTGGTGGGAGACTACAATCAACAACCACTGGAACTGGTGGACGGCATACATTGGAGAAAAAACCATTGGAAGAGAGGATATCTGATTTCAAAGTATTTATGGGGGAATTTGGAGGTTTCGAGCCCCTATACGCCGTAAAAATGAGTGATAGAGAAGTATATGTTCTGGCCCGGGATCTCAATAGCCGTTTCGGCTGGGTGTTTCGATTCAAGATGGAGGAAGAAGACAAGAAAGGGAAAAAAGAGGCTGCCTTGAGCGGACCGCATCCGGCATATTTGGATGAAAAGCAGATTCTTGAAATTGCACACGGAGATTGGTGATTGGAAAGACTGTTAATCATCTAAAGCCTGGCTTTCTCCCTCAAAACGGATCAAAAGGTGACCAATCCGCCTTTTGTCCACATTTCGATCGTCGTGAAGTCGATTGCTCCCAATACGTCCCAATGGGCTTTCAGGAACGCTTTCCATGTTGTCTGTCGCTTTCGTTCCGGTGCCGGTTCGATGCCGTTGGCTCTGAGAATGTTTCCCACAGTTGTGTCAGGGATCTCATGACCAATATTGCTGTGAGCCTGTCCCTCGCCAATATTAAAACGGTACGTCATTGTCAAAAGTGCTTCGTCGATTTTTGCGTTCGATCCACTCGATGTTGCTCTTTGAAATGAAAACCGCCACAGAAGAGAATGATCTTCCCGACCATGAAACTCCGAATATCATGTTGAGGTCGGCAGATGAGATAGGTCTCCAGTCATTCAAATAAGAAGTTCCCATTTCATCGTCAGCGACTGCTATGCTACTTCACGCCACTCGTATCGATTATGCAGACCGCTGACTCTCAGCAGTGAGATCACTTTTGCCTTACCTTCAGACCTCTTCTGAACTGGCCTGTGCTCGGGAGCATCTTTGCAAAGGTTATAATGGCAGCGATCTTCATTGTAGTAGCTTGCGTAGATTTTAAGCAATCTATACAAATGCAGTTCCCCGAACACGATCACATGATCCAGCAACTCCCGCCTGCAGCTTCCAACCCAGCGTTCTGCGATTCCGTTTTGCCAGGGACTTCGATATAACGTTCGCACAGGCTTGATGTCGAAAGATTTCACAGTCTTCAGCACAAATCCACCGAAGATCGAATCCCAGTCGAAGATCAGATATTTCGGCGCAGTATCGTACGGGAAGGCATTACGCAGCTGTTGGGCTACCCATTCTGCAGTCGGGTTGAAAGTCGTCGCAAAATGAATGATCTGCCGACGATTGTGGCTGATGATGAAGAAGCCATAGAGTTGCCTGAAAAGCACCGTGGGAACTGTGAAGAAGTCCATTGCTGTTATGCTGTCCATATGGTTTTTTAGAAAGGTTTTCCATTTGGCGATTTTGTTCTCATCCGGCTCCCGCTTGGGTAGATAGCGGGAGATCGTGCGCTCGGAAACGTAGAAGCCGAGCATGAGCAGTTCACCGTGGATTCTCGGCGCTCCCCACGTTTGATTCTCTCTGGCCATCCTGCAGATCAATTCTTGGATTTCACTTGAAACACGAGGTCTTCCTCTTGTCTTCCCACACCTTGAAATTGCGTTCCAGTAAAGTTTGAATCCTTGTCTGTGCCATTTGACCACGGTCTCCGGTTTCACGATAATGAGTGGGTTGATCCATTTGGACCAAATTCGTCGCAAAAGAACCCAGAATCTTCGATCGAAGCAAGAAATCCTGGGGCGAGGGTGATGTCGTTTGAATGTCGCAAGTTGCTGACGCAATGCGAGATTCTCCAAGGCCAAATCGCCTTGAGAACGGAACCATGATCCCAGGAAACCAAGGATCAACCAGACGATTTCGAGCAGTTTATGAGCTTTCATCTTGTCATGATAGAACTTTTCGGGTGCACTTGCAACTTGTTGAAATTATTACAAGATGAATATTGGCGAGGGACAGGACCAATATAGTGGGATGGGATTATTAAAATGGATGATTACCAGTAGTAAAACAAGCTACCTGAGCAAAATCACCCGTTTGACCCGCACAACATCGCCTGCAGCCAGACGGCAGAAATATACACCGCTGGCTTTGCCAGCTGCGTTCCACTGGATACGGTGTTCCCCTTCGGATTGCACCTCGTTGACCAGGCGCTCGACCAGCCTGCCGGTCACATCATATACCGATAAATCAACCAGCATATCCGCGGGCAGATAATAACTGATCCGTGTCACCGGGTTGAAGGGATTCGGCTCTGCCGCTCCCAGCCTCACTTCTCTGCCCTTACAGGATCGCTGTCCCCCTGAATCACCTTTATCCCCGACAATCTTCACGCAATCACTCGCTACGAAAGGAGTACCATCCATTAATCGGCCGGTAAGAGTCAACAGGATCTCTTCACCGTGTTCCGCTGAACCCAGTACCCTCGCGATGTCCGACTTTCTGAACATGAGCTCCATGTCCATGTACCCGTCAGGTCCGGGTTCGGGACATGCGCAGAGCTCCTGTGACGGGGAAGGACCGGCAATGTCTTCGAGATGGTGACGCAGTGCAGCGGCGCCCTCGAGTTCTATCGTGGCAATATCGACCTGGGTGACGTCGAAATCTGAATCCCCTAATAAGGCGACAGGCAGCAGGCCACCTCTCAACGAACGGGGATTGTTCGAGGGATCCTTATCGAAGACTTTTATATTGAATGGATTGGGACATGATCCCGGTTTTATATCAAGAGCAGCCCTTACTTGTTCGCTGACGACGTTGAGTTCAATCGGCACATCGATCGTTCCATTGAAAGGATCGTCGCTTGTGATCCTCAGAAGCGCGGGATAGAGGCCTGGAGGAAGATCATTTGCGTCGAAACTCACCACAAGGTCGGTCGTATCACCCATACTCGTGATTCCATTTTCCGGTGCGACATCCGCCCACGTTATCAGGCTCCCCAGGGCCAGCCAGTCGAAGGCCTGATTTCCCATAAGACGATTATCCGCGAGATCGAGAAAATGACTCATGTACAAGTTTGAACCGACAACGACAATGCGATCGTTCTCCGGCCTGCTGAAGGCCGCCATCGGGACAAACCCAGCCGTGCTGGCAAGCAGACCTGCGGGCGGAGAAATATCGCGGAATTCGAGACAATATGCGGGGAGTTCGAGCGACTCGACATTGACAGTTATCGGGTGGAAAGCGATCTCATCCGTAACGCCACCTGGGATCTCGACCGTCCGTGTCTCCATGCCGGCATTCAAGGAATCGGAGAGCAGGTCGACGGTATCGCTTGTCCAGTACGTCACTCCGACTATGTAAATGCCCTTCTTCCCACTTCTGAGCCAATCGAGAAGAATTGATAGATCCGTTTCCGAGGGCACCTCACCCAGGGCGTACAGCCAGAGCATATCGTAGCTATCGTCGAGCAAAGGATATGGATTGGTATGATGATCGAGGACATCGACCGTGGCGCCTCGTGCAGTTAGATCCGAGATCAGTGGGTACGGAGCTCCGCAATAGTTGTCATAGGTTGTAAAGAGGCATCGGATGCCTGTCAGCTCCAACGGGACACCGGGAGAGTGAACGGGTAGGATTTCCGCCTGCCAATGGAGTGTGGCGGCGCCCGAGTTGATGATACGAACCTCTGTAGACGTTTGATCTCCGGTGACCAGCGCAACAGAGATAGAGCCCGGGTCGACGGCGATCTCCGGACCGTCCGAGAGATCGGATTCCGTAGTGGAGAGTGCCTTGCCACCGATTACCGATCCAGTCATCAATAGAGCACACACCAGTACTGCACGCATCAACATCAGCATTCCAGATCGACGCATATTCATCCTCGATTCGTAAGAGCGCTAATAAAATTGAGTCTAAGTAAAGCTCGCTATACAATTATTATAATACTGCTTCGACCTTCTTGTCAACGTAAGGAAAAAAGAGCCCGTGCGGTCACTTGAAAGAGTCTACTCCTCGCTGCGGCTTTCGGCCGCAGCGAAGCTATAATAAGGAAATCCTTTGATTTACTTCGCTTCAGCCTCCGGCTGCGGCGAGGGATGACGCGGGCACGCTTACCGGGACTGCGCGGAGGAATCAACAGGAATAACAAGCCCGAATGGAGGATCTGAGCGGAGGCTGCTATATGGATGAATAAAAAATTTGGCTCCCCAGGTAGGACTCGAACCTACAACCCTCCGGTTAACAGCCGGATGCTCTACCGATTGAGCTACTGAGGAGCACTAATTTTCGATCGCTCTATAGAGCCGGATCCCTTTCGCGGCCCGGCTGAATTCACATAATAGTCATACGGAAGCGCTTTGTCAATGCGCAATTGGCCCGGCGGCGGCCCTCAGGCAACGACTCCGGCATCAGCCATACCCACCACTGCCCCGAGATCCTCGAGGAGGAGCTCGACCGGCGTCTTGACCGGTATCCTCCGGACCTCCTCGCCTCGCTCCCCCGCCTGCAGTACAAAGCGCCGGTGTAGCATATCCATCAGTTGGATGCGGCATACGGGGCACGACGTCGCGACGACGTCGGGGCGGACCTTTCCCACCGCATCGAGCTTTGCGACGGCGATCTCCTCGGCGGCATCGGCGTGCATGAAGGTGAATGTGCCCCCGCCGCCGCAGCACCGGTCGGCATCCTGCATCGCCACGTACCGGTGTCCCGGTAGCGCCCTGAGGAGCGACTCGGGCTGCCATACCACGGCCTGGCCCCTGTTCAGGTGGCAGGGGTGATGGTAGGTGACGATCGGCAGCATGCCGGTGAATTCGCCGGTGCCTTCGCTTGTCCCGCCGGCCGAAGTACTTGCCCCACCGCCGGGCACCTTCGCAGGGCCCCCCACCTCCGCACTCCCGCCGCGATCCCACGAATTGCCCGCAGCAGCGCCGAAAAGGGCATCCAGGCCGTGCGCTTCCTCATGAAAACTGAGCAACTCGGCGAGAAGCTCGTTGATATCGTACACCTTGCCCTTGACATATTCTCTGTATATATCTCCCGCACGGGGGTGCGCCCTGCGCGTCGCACTCGCATCCGGCACCCGTCGAAATGTCTCCATCTCCTCGTCCCATGCGATCTCGA
This sequence comes from Patescibacteria group bacterium, assembly GCA_035529435.1. Lineage (GTDB taxonomy): Bacteria > Krumholzibacteriota > Krumholzibacteriia > Krumholzibacteriales > Krumholzibacteriaceae > DATKWS01. The sequence goes on along the minus strand of DATKWS010000163.1, from coordinate 20,704 downwards.
AGAATCCGTCCGTCGTGAGATCGAACAACCGCGGGAATTCCCGTTTCAGCATCAATCCGCCCGACGAGCAGGAGGTGACGATCCAATCGTACCGGTGGCCCGCAAACCGCTCGAGTGTCCGCGCCGCCTGCCGGCGCGCCCCGTCGATGTCCCCCGCGTAATACACGGGCGCCCCGCAGCAGACCTGATCGTGGGGAACGAGAACATCGATCCCGAGCAGATTGAGCATCTTCACGACCGCCTCGGCCTCCTCGGGGAAGAAATGGTTCACCGCGTGCCCGACAAAGAAGTACGCACGCCGGTGCCCGGCGAGATTGCGCTCGCGCGCCACGGCGATCCGTCCGACGAGGTCGGCCGCCTTCACGGGATCGATCGTACCGCCGCGCGCCGCGGCGATCCGCCGCACCTCATCGGGGCCGGGAAGCACGCATGCAATACCGGAAGCCTCGAACAGCTCCGGATTGGACCCGAGAAACGGCCTGTCCTTCGGCAGCGGGACGAAGCGCTCCCGCGGCCAGCCGAGGAGCGGAAAGAATACCCGCAGCGGGCTCAGCCCCCCCACGCCGTGCAGCGGCGCCCGCCGCACGATGCCGAGTGATCGCATCGCCTTGAAGAGGGCATTGTCCATTGTCTCGAGGAGCCTCAGGGCAAATCGCTTGGGGCGCGGGATCAGACCCCGGCGCGCCATCTCCGCGCGCACCGCCATGATGATCCCGTCCGCCCGCATCCCCGAGGGACAGCTCTCCTCGCAGCTCATGCAGTGCAGGCAGAGGTCGAACACCTGCTGGAGCTTCCGCTCGTCGATCTCCGCCCCCTTGAAGAACGCCTCGGCGAGCTCGACCTTGCCGCGGGCGGAGGCCCCCTCCTCGCGGAGCACGAGAAAGACGGGGCACACGGAGCGGCAGGTGCCGCACCGGTTGCAGAGGAGAAAATCCTCCGTCACATCCATCGGGCCCGATGCCGTATCAGCAACCTTCTCATTCATAGAGAATTCCCCCGGGCACGGTGTGGGCCGCAGCCTACGGGAGCATGACGCCCTGCGGATCGAATACCGCGCGAACGCGATCCCACAGGATATCGAATTCGTCCCGGCGCCCCGGCGCCCGCTCCGCACTCCCGCCTCGAAGCACCGCCCCAGCGGGACGGTCGAGGTCATCGCGATGAATGCGCCGGTAGGCGAGTGAGCCGTTGCACCTATATAATAACACCACCTCGGACAGCAGGCCAGGGTCTCTATCGGCGCCGAACGATTTCAGCACATCGATCAATGTACGTGAGCGGACCGGCGGATCGTCGCACGCGGCGGCATCCGGTGGATCGATCTCCTCGCGCGGCACGAAGATGTTGAGACGCTCCGGGTAGAGGCTCCGGTACTGGATCGCACCGGGGCTGTCATGCCGTTCCGCCCCGGCCTCGCAGGACAGATGGACGATGCCGCTTCCTCGGTCGAGGGCGTCGCATGCAATTGAAGCGAAGCGGTGTCTATTGCTCAGGATATCGGGATCGCACCGCACGGGGCGCGGTCCATCGCCGAACCCCACCGCTGCCTCCTCGAGCAATCGATCCTCCACACCGGCGTTGGCCGCCTGGAGCTCGCCGATGAGGAGATCGCCGCCGTCCGGCCCGCCGGTCGCTCCACCCACGAGGTGCGCCGCCGCCCGGCCCACGTAGAGCTCGAGAAATGCCGGCCGCATACGCCGATGCACGTGCCGCGCGAGCGCCCGCAGCTCATCGCACGCCCCGCGCGCCGTAAAGGTTACGCGGCTCTTCGGCGCCGGCAGGAGCCGCAGCGTGACGCGCGCCACGATGCCGCAGCGTCCGCCCTCCCCCAGCAGGAATCCCGCCAGGTCGTACCCACCGACGTCCTTCACCGATCGTGACCCGGTATGAATCGCTTCGCCCGCCGGTGTCACCATATCGAGCGACAGCACGCTCTCCCTCAGCCCGCCGAACCGGCCGTCGGTGGATGCATGGGCGCCGCCCATCACGATCTCACCCACAGTGGCACCGCCCGGAACGGCGCGTGCATAGGGAGCGGCGTCGTACGGGAGGTACAGGCCCGCCTCATCGATCGCCGCCTGGAGCGCGTCCCACGATGCGCCCCCGTCGACGACGGCGAGAAAGTCCGTCTTCGAAACTTCGTGGATCCGGTTCATGTGGCGGAGCGTAACGAGCAGGTTGATTGCGCCGTCACGGCTGCCCGGCTCGATCGCCTCCGGCCCGCTGTCGAGATCGACACGCTCCATCCCATCGAGCCCGAGGCGCGCACCGGGGCGGTACGGGCTCTCCAGAACGCCAACGCGTACCGCACGGCCGGCGGCCGCGAGCTCCGTGCACCGGCCGAGCGCCCGGGCTGCCTCCCCGCGATCGCGCGGCGCCAGGAGAATCACCCGCTCGCCATTCCACTCGTACATGCCGGGGTCCATTCATGCAAGATAATTCAGAATCAGCGTAATGCTGACGATGCTCAGTAGTGTCGCCGTGAGAATGCCGATCGTCACGAGCCGCGGGCGGCAGTTGAACTCGGTCGCGTAGACGACGGCGTGCACGGCCGTCGGCATCGAGGACTCGACGATCAGGACATTACGCAGCATCGGATCGAAATCGAAGAAACGCAGTATCAGGAGGGCCGCGGCAAATCCGCCGAATATCCTGAGGAATGCGGCTATCAGCCCCCCGGCGATCTCGATCCTCTCGAGGGGCCTCGGCAGGGCGCCTTCGGCGACCCGGGGATCAGCATCGGCGCTCCCGGCTCCCACCGCCGCGCGGCCCGTTGCCCCCGCGGCACCATCCGCCGCCGCGCGGCCCGCCCGCAGGCCGGCTACCACACGATCGAGCTGCATTCCCAGCAGGAGCAGCCCGATCGGTATCGCGGCCTGTCCCAGCATGTTGATCATCTTCATGAACGGCTCCGGGGGGAGGAGCGAGAAATGCGTCAGGATGCGCGCGAGAATGATCGCATGGATCAACGGAACCCTGGCCACGGTCCAGAGGGCATCCGCCGCCCTGCGCGTACCGGCGCTGGCGATGAAGATACCCAGGGTCGCCTGCACGATCGACGAGCAGGCGACGAACATCGTCGCGTACACGACCCCGATTTCCCCGAACGCGAGCATGCACACGGGGATGCCGTAGAAACCGCTGTTCATGAACACCGCGGCGAGCGACATCGCGTTCCGGTCGGCGCGATCGCCCCTCAGGAGCAACCCGATGGCCTGCACGACGCCGAGCATTAAAAAAACGAGGATCACGATGTAGAAGAACACCTTCAGGATGATCGCCGTCTCGGTCTCGGTGCGGGCCATGGCCATGAAGACCAGCGCCGGCGAGAGGATGTAGAGCTGGGTCCTGGAAAATACCCCCGCCTCGACACGCCCGAACCGCCCCAGGAGGAATCCGAGAAAGATGATGAAAAAGACCGGAAGGATCACGCCGGTTATGACCACGTTTCTTCTCCATAAAAACAAAAGCCGCTCGGAAAGCGACTTTTGCGGGTTTTATCTATGGAACGACGCCGGGACTATTTCTTGCCACCCTTGTCCGGCTCCTTTTCCGAACCGGTGCCGGGTTTCCCCTCACCGGCAGCCTCTGCGGTCGCTTCAGCCTCGGAAGGTTTTTCCTCGTCAGGCGCCTCCGTCCCTGCGGCCGCGCCCGCGGTCTCGCCTGCGGCTTCTTCCACGGTTTCTTCGGTTACTTCCTCCGCGACGGCCTCCCCGGCCTCCGTCGCTTTCGACGTATCCTTCGCCACGACCGGCCTCTCGGGAACCTCGACCTTCTGCCGCTTCTTCCGCGCCGTTTTCTTCTTCTTGCGCCCTTCCTCGTCCGCCCCGACGAGCTCGAGTATCGCCGTCTGCGCCGCATCCCCGTGGCGCACGCCGATCTTCAGTATCCGGGTGTATCCGCCCGGCCTGCCGACGTAGCGGGGACCGATTTCGGCGAAGAGCTTCTGAAGAACCGCGGGGTCGTTCACGACCTTGGCAACATGACGGCGCGCCGACAGATCCCCCCGCCGGGCGAAGGTGATCATGCGTTCGGCGACGCGCCGTGCTTCCTTGGCCTTCGGCGTCGTCGTGCGGATACGCTCCGCGGCGAAGAGCGATGTCACCATGTTGCGCAGCATCGCCCGTCGGTGCGAGGCGGTACGGTTGAGTTTCCTCCAGTCCTTGTTGTGCCGCATTGTCAATTCTCCTCTTGTTCCTTTATATCGGGGTCGAACGCGGTCTCGATGTCCATCCCCAGGTGGAGTCCCATACCGTCGAGAATGTCGATGATCTCCTTGAGGCTCTTGCGGCCGAAGTTCCGGTACTTGAGCATATCGGCTTCCGTCTTCTGCACCAGCTCACCGAGTGTCTTCAAGTTGGCGGCCTTGAGGCAATTTGACGACCGGACGGACAGCTCGAGCTCCTCGACGCTCCTGTTCAGCAGCTCACTCATCCGCTCGTGCTCCTCATCGACGATCTCTTCCTCCTCCTCGATCGGCTCCTCCTCGAAATGGATGAAGAGCAGCATGTGGTCCTTGAGAATCTTCGCGGCGTACCCGAGCGCGTCCTCGGGGGTGACGCTGCTGTTCGTGAAGATCTCGAGTCCCAATGAATCGTAGTCGGTCCGCTGGCCGACACGGGTATCCTTCACCGTATAGTTCACATGGGTGACCGGGCTGAAGTTCGAGTCCACCGGAATGAGACCGATCTCGTAATCCTCGAGCTTGTGCATCTCGGCCGGCACGTATCCCCGGCCGTGCCCGATCAGGATCTCCATCTTGAGTTTCGCCTTTTCGGTGCAGGTGGCGATCAGAAGATCCTTGTTGAGAATCTCGATATCGGCGTTCTCGTTGATATCCGCCGCGGTGACCTCGCCCTTCTTGTTGACGTCGATCGTGAGGTACTTGGGGTCGTCGCAGTGCATCTTGAAGACCAGCTGCTTGAGGTTCAATACGATGTCCGTCACGTCCTCCTTGACGCCCTTGATCGTTCCGAATTCGTGCAGCACGTTCTCTATCTTCACCGCGGTAACCGCCGCTCCCTGGATCGATGAGAGGAGAATCCGCCGGAGCGAGTTCCCGATCGTGTTCCCGAATCCACGCTCGAGCGGCTCCACCGTGAACCGCGAGAAGGTGCCGGTGGCCGTGGATTCCTCCATCACAATCTCTTTCGGCATTAACAGATTACGCCATTTCATCTACACGTTCCTCCTTGAACGGCTTGCTCTCACTCCGGGATGTCACAACACATCCCACTCCAAGCGGGCGGTATCCGCTACTTGGAGTACAGCTCGACGATCAGGTTCTCTTCGATCGGAACCGGTATGATATCCCTCGTCGGTTCCTCGACGTAGGTGCCTTCTTTCTTGGTGACATCCACCGAGATGTATGGCACGGTGCCGCGGCTCCCGTATTTCTTCAGGCTGTCTTCGAGTATGAGCAGGTTCTTGCTCTTCTCACGCGGGGTGACGCGATCGCCCACATTCAACTGGTAGCTCGGCACGTTCACCGGCTTTCCGTTGACCTCGAAATGGTTGTGAAGGATGAGCTGCCTCGCCGTCGCGCGCGAAAGGGTGAATCCCATCCGGTACACCATGTTGTCGAGCCTGCGCTCGAGAAGACGCAGCAGGTTGTCCCCCGTCACGCCCTTCATGGCCGCCGCCTTCTTGAAGTAGTTACGAAACTGCTGTTCGAGCAGTTGATACATGCGGCGAAGCTTCTGCTTCTCCCGCAGCTGCACGCGATAGTTGCTCCTCCTGCTGTACCTCGAGCGTCCGTGCTCACCCGGGGGATAATTCCTCTTCTCGACCGCGCAACGCTCGGAGAAGCAGCGATCCCCCTTGAGGAACAGTTTGGTCCCTTCCCTGCGGCACAGTTTGCATTTGGGACCGGTATATCGTGCCATCGATTCTAACCTCCCCGGCCGTATCGCACGGCCGTGATCCGTGGTATCCGCGCCCTGTCCGTTCTCCTGTCAGACGGATCGCGCCGTATAATGATCCTCCATGTATCCCGCAATCGATCCCCTGGCCGCCCCGGGCACACCGCACGTCCCGTGCGCGCCGTCGGATCTCCGAACAGTCTAGATCCTGCGACGTTTCTTCTGGCGGCAGCCGTTGTGCGGGATCGGCGTGCAATCCCTGATCGACGATACGTCGAGCCCCGTCGCCCGCAGCGACCGGATTGCAGCCTCACGCCCCGGACCGGGCCCCTTTATCCAGGCCTCCACCTTCTTCATGCCGAGCGCCATGACCTCGCGCGCGGCCGTCGAGGCGGCCTGCTGGGCGGCGAACGGCGTGCTCTTGCGAGAGCCCTTGTACCCCAGCTTGCCGGGACTGCACCAGCTTATCACCGCACCGTCGCGATCGGTGATCGTGATGATCGTGTTGTTGAAGGTGGATTTCACATGGGCGACGCCATAGGCATCCACCTTTTTGATCTTCTTCTTCTTTGACCTCTGGGGGCGAGCCAATGAAAACCTCCCGTTACAGGGTAATTCTGATACCGTTCAACGTTCTACTTTGCGTCCGTGCGCGGCGGCACCGAACCGCCGCACCCTCCCGCCCGCGTACCTACCGCCGCGATGCCGCCCCGGTCGGGGCGGCCGGCCCCGGGTGAAATTACTTCCTTCTCTTCGAGCCGGGACGCGTGCGCGGGCCCTTCCGCGTCCGGGCGTTCGTATGGGTGCGCTGCCCGTGCACCGGCAACCCGTGCCGGTGGCGCAGGCCGCGGTACGCGCTGATATCCATCAGGCGCTTGATGTTCATCGTCACCTCGCCCCGCAGGGAACCCTCGATCTTGAAATCATTCTCGATGATATCCCTGATCCTGACGGTCTGATCCTCGGTGAGATCCTTCGCCTTGACGTTGAAGGGAATATTCGCCTTCTGTAATATCTTCCGGGCACTCGATCGCCCGATACCAAAGATATAGGTCAATGCAACCTCGATGTGCTTCTGGTCGGGTAAATCGACTCCGACTATTCGCGCCACAGAAATGCTCCTTTCGCCTTCAGAGAAACGGTATACCTCACCCCTGACGCTGCTTGTGCTTCGGGTTCTTGCAGATCACGCGCAGAACACCCTTGCGCCGTACGATCTTGCAATGCGGGCATATCTTCTTGACCGAGCTTCTTACCTTCATGTTCCCATTCCTTCAGTCAATCCCCTCGAATCGTTCATGCGGCCGGGCTCGACTACCGCCGGCCGGGATATACAATCGGGCTCCGCAGGTACATTCGCCTCACTTGTACCGGTATGTGATGCGGCCTCTCGACAGGTCGTAGGGACTGAGTTCGAGCGCCACCCTATCACCGGGGAGAATACGGATGAAATGCATCCGCATCTTCCCGGAAACATGCGCCAGCACGACGTGCTTATTTTCGAGTTCCACCCGGAACATGGCGTTCGGCAGCGCCTCGACAACCGTACCCTCTACGGGTATTCCCTTTTGCTTGGCCATATAAGCCTTCTCTCACCTTTCCCGATATTTCTCGCTCTCTCGGTACCCCCTCCTGATACAAGCTCTACCACCTGTCTCCCGCACAATCTCCCGTCGCGCTTTCACCTCGTCAGGATCACCGGACCGTCATCGGTGACGGCGACCGTATCCTCGAAGTGACAGGACAGCTTGCCGTCGACCGTGACGTAGGTCCACTTGTCCTCCCGCGTCACCACCTCGCGCGTGCCGGCGTTCAGCATCGGCTCGATCGCGAGGGTCATACCCCGCTTCAACAGCGGGCCCTGGCCCGGGTGGCCGAAATTCGGCACCTGCGGCTCCTCGTGCATGTTGCGGCCGATTCCGTGCCCGACGAGCACCCGTACCACCTGGTACCCGTTGCTCTCCGCGTGCTGCTGAATCGCAAAGGAGATATCAGTAAGATGGTTGCCGGCGCGCGCTTTGTCAATACCGCGCTCCAGCGCCTCCCAGGTGATCTTCATCAGGTGCCTCGTCTCCTCGCTGATCTTCCCCACCGCATAGGTGCGGCTCGCATCGGCGTAGAATCCCTCTCGCAGCACTCCCATGTCCACACCGACGATATCGCCGTCGAGCAGCTCACGCGAGCCGGGTATCCCGTGCACGACCTCCTCGTTGATCGAGGCGCATATCGAGGCGGGGTATCCATGATACCCCTTGAAGGCCGGCACCGCACCCCTCGCCCGCATGAACTCCTCCGCGATCCTGTCCAGCTCTCCCGTCGTAACGCCCGGCCGGATTTCTTCCTCCATGCGTCGGAAACAATCCCGGAGGATCTCTCCGTTCCGTTTCATGAGGTCCAGCTCGAACTCGGTCTTGATGGCAATCATGTCGCAATGCGGAGTATCTCCGCAGCCGTTCTATCAGCGCCTCCGGCGCCATCCACCGTTTCCAGCACCCCGATCGCACGATAGTGCTCGATCACCGGCGCTGTCTGTTTGTCGTATACATCGAGGCGGCGTCTGATCGTCTCCTCTTCGTCGTCTTTCCTCTTTATGAGCCCGGCGCCGCACGTGTCGCACGTTCCATCGACCTGCGGCCGGAACTCATCGCTCGCCAGGTTGTAAATGGCGTTGCAGGCCGGGCAGACGCGCCTGCCGGTGAGCCGTTCCACGATGATCTCCGGATCGAGGTCTATGAGAAATACGCGATCCACGCTCGTTTCCTTCTCCGAGAGCATCGCCTCGAGTATCTCGGCCTGATGGAGCGTCCGGGGAAATCCATCGAGTATCCAGCTCTCGAATCCATGCGTCTCGAGCTCATCGCGGAGGAGGTCCACCATGATCTCATCGGGAACGAGCGCGCCCTGATTCATATAGCTCTCGGCCTTTCGCCCGATCTCCGTTTCCTGCGACACGGACTCCCGCAGCAGGTCGCCCGTCGAGAGATGCCGGAGGCCGAGCGCGCGGGCGACGCGGACGGCAAGCGTCCCCTTGCCCGATCCCGGCGCGCCGATGATTATGAAACGCCTTCCAGCCACCGTGTCAATTCCTTTCCCGGAGCTAGCGCCTGCCGCGCAGCTTTCCCTTCTTCATGAATCCGTCGTAATGCCGCATCAGGAGGTGCGTCTCGATCTGCTGAAGCGTGTCGAGCATGACACCCACCACGATCAGAACTCCCGTGCCGCCGAAGTAGAACGGGAGCCCCGCCTTCCGGTACAGCACATCGGGCAGAATGGCGATGAACGCGAGGAATATGGCGCCGGGGAGCGTCACGCGGGACAGGATCCTGTCGATATAATCGCTCGTGCGCTTCCCTGGCCTGATGCCGGGAATGAACCCGCCGTACTTCTGCATATTATCGGCGAGATCGACCGGGTTCAGGACGATCGCCGTGTAGAAATAGGTGAAAAAGATGATGATCGCGCCGTAGAGGGTGAGGTAGACCCATGAACCCGGCGAGAATACCGTCATGAAACTTCCCATGAATTCGCTGTTCCTGAAGAACGGCAGTGTCGCCAGCGTGCTGGGAAACATCATGATCGCCTGGGCGAAGATGATCGGAATGACGCCGGCGGTATTGACGCGGAGCGGTATGTACTGCGCGCGCCCACCGTAGACCCTGCGGCCGACGATTCTCTTTGCGTATTGAACCGGTATCCGCCGCTGCCCCTGCGTGATGAGAATGACACCGGCGACCACGGCGATGATCAGTACCACGAAAAACACCATCCGGAACGGCGTCACCTGTCCGAGCTTCAGCGCGCGCCACGTATCGAGGAAGTTCGCCGGATAGCGGGCGATGATGCCGACCGTGATGATCAGCGATATCCCGTTCCCGATCCCCCGCTCCGATATCTGCTCGCCGAGCCACATGATGAATATCGTGCCGGCGGTCATCGTGATCATGGTGAGCAGTGTGAAGGAGATCCCGCCTTGCGGCACGACCGGCACGCCGCCGACGTTCATGTTCGCGAGGAATATCGAGATCCCGAATGACTGGATCAGCGACAGCCCGACCGTTCCGTACCGGGTGTACTGCGTGAGCTTCTTCCGTCCTTCCTCGCCCTCCTTGGCGAGCTTCTCGAAGTACGGTATTACCGCCTGAAGGAGCTGGAGGATAATCGAGGCGCTGATGTACGGCATGATACCGAGCGCGAAGATGGTCGCGCGGCTCAGGTTTCCACCGGCGAAGAGGTCGTACAGGGCGAAGATCGTCCCTGCCTGGGCGGTGAAGAATGCCTTGAGGGCGATCGGATTGACACCGGGAGCGGTGATGTGTCCACCGATACGGTACACGATCAGCAGCCCGAGCGTGAAGAGGACGCGCCTCTTGAGCTCGGGGATGCTGAATATGTCCTGTATTTTCTTGATCATTACTGGCGCTCCTCCTCGCTCGCATCGGCGTCCTCCCCCTCGGTGGCGGGGGGTCTGCTTGCGTCCTCATGCGCGGGGGCCGGGGGTTTCTCGCCGGACACGGGCGGTTTCTTTCCGGAGGCCGCCGGTTTACGCCGGGGTGGCGCGGGCGCCGCCGTACCGGCCACAAGGCACACCGAACCGCCGGCGTCCTGAATCGCCTTTGCCGCCGAACGGCTGACGGCGTCGACCTCGATATCGAGCGCGACCGTGAGCTCACCCTTGCCGAGGATCTTGACGGGCAGAGATGCCTTTCTCACGAGCCCGGCCTCGAGGAGCGCATCCTTGTCGACCTTCGAGCCCTTTTCGAAACCGTTGAGACGGTCGATGTTCACAACCTGGTAAGCGGTCTTGAAGATATTCGTGAATCCGCGCTTCGGCACCCGCCTCTGCAGCGGCATCTGCCCGCCCTCGAACCAGGGAGGCATACTGCCGCCGGAACGCGACTTCTGCCCCTTCATCCCCCTGGTAGCCGTTTTTCCATGGCCCGAACCGGGACCGCACCCGACCCTCTTGCGCTTCTTGACTGCTCCCCGTGCGGGGCGTATATCACTCAACTTCATCTGTGCCAGCTCCTTATACACCGCGAAGTAATCATAACCCGCCGTTACCTACTCTTTCGCATCGGATGCCCCGTCCCCTGCGGACGCATCCGCGTCCACATTTCCATTATCCGCACCGGCCGGCCGGCCGACCGCGGCAGGCGCCTCGAGGACGGTGAACGTGGAGGGAGCCTTCGATTGAACAGGGATGTCCTTCTCGTCGATCTCTTCCCACGTCACGAGGTGTCGCACCTTCTGCAGCATTCCCCTGATCTGGGGAGTATCGTTCTTGTACAGCGTACGGGAGTTCCTCCTGAAGCCGAGGGATGTCATCACCCGCTTGTGCTTCTTCTCCTGAGAGTGGATTATGCTCCGCACCTGCGTCATCCTGATTTTCTTGGCCATCTACGCTTCCTCACTGTTACGGCAAACCGGCCGAAACGCGCGGTACAATGCATGATGCCCCCGGTCACGAGAACCGGGGCATGCATCCCATCACTCCGCCGGAGTGATTCCGTCCCGGGTCGCGTCGGGCGTTCCGCCCGGGGCCGCATCGGGCGCCCCCTCGTGCGTCGTGTCGGGCATTCCGCCCTGAGCCGGGCCAGGCGTCTCGCCGGTCTGACTCTCCTGCTCCTTCATACCGAAGAGCCTCTTTATCGAAATATCTCGTTTCCTGGCGAAATCCTTCGCGCTCTTCAGGCTTCGCAACCCGTCCATGGTAGCCTTCACCGTGTTGTGCGGGTTGTTGGAACCGAGGGACTTGGTCAGGATATCCTTCACACCGGCCGCCTCGAGGACGGCACGCACTCCGCCGCCCGCGATGACCCCCGTTCCCGGTGACGCCGGCTTGAGCAACACCCTCGCCGCTCCGAACTTGCCGACGACCTTGTACGGTATCGTTTCACCGACCATCGGGACCCGGATCATGTCCTTGCGTGCGGCCTCGTTGGCTTTACGGATCGCATCGCTGATCTCATTGGCCTTGCCGAGCCCGATGCCGACCTTGCCCATACCGTCACCAACGGCCACCAGTGCGTTGAAGCTGAAACGCCGTCCGCCCTTGACCACCTTGGCCACGCGGTTGATGTGAATCGTATACTCCAGATACTCGGGAGCAACCTCGTTTCTTCTGTCTCTCTGCAACTACTGCACCCCCGTGGGCAAGTGACCACGCCGGTCTCCCGTGCGGTCACGGAAATTAAAACTCCAATCCGTTTTTTCTGGCAGCTTCGGCCAGTGCGGCCACCCTGCCGTGATAGAGAAAGCCGCCGCGATCGAAGGCGACCTTCTGTATTCCCTTTTCGAGCGCCGTCCGCGCGATGGCCTGGCCAACGTGCCGCGAACGCCGTATCTTGATACCCTCTGGTTTCCGCTTCTTCTTTCCTTCGCCGGGAACTTCGGCCTCCGGCGGTAATTGAATCTTCAGGCTCGATGCGGATACGAGCGTTCTGCCCGCCTCATCATCGATGATCTGGGCATAGATATGGTTGAGGCTGCGGAATACGACCAGCCGCGGCTTCTCGGCCGATCCGCGTATCTTCTGCCGCACCCGGCGATGGCGATTACGGCGCGCCTCTCTCTTCTCTCGATTTCTGTTTGCCACGGTATCGACACCTCACTTCGATTATGCACAATATCCGTACGGCGCTATGTTCCGGTACCGACGGCGGCCTTGCCGGCCTTGCGCCTGACCTGCTCCCCGGCGTAGCGAACGCCCTTACCCTTGTACGGCTCCGGCGGGCGGAAGGCGCGAATCTCCGCGGCCACCTGGCCCACTTTCTGCTTGTCGATGCCGGAGATCTTGATCTTCTTCGGATCGGGAACCTCGATCGTGATGCCCTCGACCGGTTCGTAATGAATCAGATGAGAATACCCGAGGGTCAGAACGAGTGTCTTACCTTTGAGCTCGGCACGATACTCAACACCCTCTATCTCGAGCTTCTTGGTGAATCCCTCCGAGACACCGTGCACCATATTGGCGACCAGTGTCCGTGTCAGCCCGTGGAGCGACCTGTGCTGGCCCGACTCCGTCGGACGCTTCACCGTGATCTCGCCGGATCCGATCTCAACGATCATATCGGGATGAAGCTTCCGCTGCAGCTCACCCTTCGGGCCCTTGACCGTTATCACGACGCCCTTCATTTCGGTCCGTACCCCGGCCGGGATCGGTATCGGATTTTTCCCAACACGTGACATGCTCAGTGAAACCTCCATCAACAGGCGAAGGCGGCCGATGCGCGCCACCCCGCTACCAGATATGGCAGATAACCTCTCCACCCACCCCGAGGATCCGACAATCCTTGTCGGTCAGCACCCCCTTCGAGGTGGAAATGATGGCGGTGCCGTATCCACCCATGACTCTTGGAATCTCCATTTTCGTAACGTATACCCGGCGACTCGGAAGGCTGATCCTCCTCAGGCCCTCGATCGCGCAGGCATTCCGTTCGTTGTACTTGAGGTAGACCCTGAGCTGCCCCTGGAGACCGTCGTCGATGTATTTGATGTTCTCGACGTACCCTCCATCGAGCAGTATCTTGGCTATCCGGGCCTTCATCTTCGAAGCGGGCATATCCACATGACGCTTCTTGCCAATGATCGCGTTCCTGATCCTCGTCAGCATGTCTGCAATCGGATCGGTCATCATCGTACCTTCACCTCAACTCGCAATAATAATCCTCGTGTCGATTACCAGCTCGCCTTTACCACGCCGGGGACCTTGCCATCCAGCGCGAGCTCGCGAAAACAGATTCGGCAGATGCCGAATTTACGAATGTATGCCCTCGATCTTCCACAGCGACTACAGCGGTGGTAGCCGCGAACCTTGTACTTCGGCTCTCTTTTCGCCTTCGCTATCAAGCACTTCTTTGCCACATATCCTCCTTGTAACGCTAACTGATCCGAAGCGGCATCCCGAGGAGCAGCATGAGTTCCCTGGCCTCTTCATCGGTTTTCGCTGTCGTCACAATCGTGATATCCATTCCCATGATTTTGAGTATCTTGTCGTAGTCGATCTCGGGAAAGATGATGTGTTCCTTGACGCCTAACGTGTAATTACCTCTCCCGTCGAAACTCTTCGGATTCAGCCCCCTGAAATCCCTGATTCGCGGTATGGCGACATTCGCCAACCGGTCGAAGAATTCGAACATGCGGTTTCTTCTCAACGTCACCCGGCACCCGACCGGCATACCGGCCCGGAGCTTGAATCCCGCTATCGCCTTCGTGGAACGCGCAATCGCCGGCTGCTGCCCGGTGATCGATGCGAGATCCTTCATCGCGGCCTCGAGCACCTTGGCATCGGTGATCGCCTCTCCCACGCCCATGTTGACAACGATCTTGTCGAGGCGCGGCGCCTCCATCACGTTCCGGTAGCCGAACTTTTTCATCAGCTCGGGCAACGCCTTTTCGCGGTACAGCGTTTTGATATTCGGTACTAATTTCGTTTCAACCATGTCGCTCACCATTCACTGAATCGAACCCACGTTCAGGGGATCACGCTGCGGCAACAAAAATCGTTAATCCTCGTCGCTCAGCGTCTCCTTACACATCTTGCACTGCCGGACCTTTCTACCGTCGGTAAGCAGCGTCATACCCGTGCGCGTCGGGCGGTTGCACTTGGGGCATACCAGCCGGACGTTGGACGCATCGATCGAGGCTTCCTTCTCGATGATGCCGCCCTGCTGACCCTGGCCCGCCTGACGCGTGTGCCGTTTGATCAAGTTCACTTTTTCCACGATAATCCGGTTCGTATCGGGAAAAACCTTCAGCACTTTGCCTTCAAGGCCCCGGGCGTTTCCCGCCACCACTTTCACCATATCGTTCTTCTTTATCTTCATCGCATCCGTCCTATCAGATCACTAGATTACCTCGGGGGCCAGGGAAACGATCTTCATGAATCGCTTCTCCCTGAGTTCCCGCGCCACCGGGCCGAATATTCTCGTGCCTACCGGCTCCTTCTGCTCGTTGATGATGACTCCGGCGTTCTGATCGAACCGTATGTAACTTCCATCCTTGCGCCGCACCTCTTTTCTCGTGCGGACGACCACGCACTTGACGACCTGTCCCTTCTTCACACCGCCACCGGGCATCGCCACACGCACGGACGCGCTGATGATATCACCGACCGAGGCGTAACGCCTGCGGGAGCCTCCGAGAACCTTGATACAGCGGACACTCTTGGCACCGGAATTGTCAGCGACAACCAGATTCGTCTGCATCTTGACCATCGTTCTGTACTCCTACTGTGCCCTCTCCATGATTTCCACAACCCGCCAGCGTTTGAGCTTGCTCAGCGGTCTGGTCGACATCACTCGCACCTTGTCCCCGGCGCGACAGCTGTTTTCGGCGTCGTGAGCGTAGATCTTCGAGGTCTTCTTGACGATCTTCTTGTACCGCGGGTGCTGGAACAGTCGCTCCACCGACACCGTGACGGTCTTGTCCATCGCATCGCTGACGACACGTCCCACCAGGATCTTTCTGGGTTTTCTCTTCTCCATGACCTCTCCTCGCCGGTCCTCTCGTTACTCTCTCGGGTTTATTCGGGAGGCTTCGGTCTCCCTCGTTCCCTCCATCTCGGGAGCCGTAATCGTCTCACCGGCCCGCAGCCTCTCGTTCAGTACCGTTTTGACCCTGGCGAGATCGCGCCTCGTGACACGAATCTGCAGGGGATTGTCAAGCCGCTTGATGGAAAGCTGTATCTTCTCGCGAGCAAGCTTCTCGGTGAACTCATCCCGCCGCACCATGAGCTCCTCAAGCGTCATCTCTCTCAATTCTCTCGCTTTCATTTCATCTACCATCCTCACGTATCGCCGGCACCGGACCGCCGCGGCCATACCGCATCAGCGGGCCCGCTCCCTGCGCATCCGCTACCCGACAACCTTTCCGGTGGCGACGCGGCGGACGAACTTGGTCTTGATGGGGAGCTTGGATGCTGCAAGCTCCATTGCCCGCTTCGCCATACTCTGTTCGACTCCCTCGAGTTCGAAGAGAATGCGCCCCGGCTTCACGACAGCCACCCAGAATTCGGGTGCTCCCTTACCCTTGCCCATCCGGGTTTCGGCGGGCTTGACGGTAACGGGCTTGTCGGGAAAGATCCGTATCCAGAGTTTTCCCTGCCTGCTGATATGACGCATGATCGCGACACGGGCGGCCTCGATCTGCCGATTGGTCAGCCATGCCGGCGCTTCCGCCTGCAGGCCGAACTCGCCGAAACTGATGCGGGAACCCCGGTGCGCGTTCCCCTTCATACGGCCCCGCTGCTGCTTGCGGTACTTTGTTCTCTTGGGCATCAACATGGGCTATCGACCTCTTCCTCTCTGTGTATCAACGTCCCCGCGTGTTTTCCTCGATCGCGGCCTCGCTGAGTCTGCGCCTGAAATCCTTCGGGAACAGCTCTCCCAGGTAGATCCATACCTTCACACCGACCGTCCCGTACGTCGTGAATGCCGTGGCCCTTGCATAATCGATATCGGCCCTGAGGGTGTGCAGCGGCACGCGCCCTTCCATGTACCCCTCGGTACGAGACATCTCGGCGCCGCCGAGCCGGCCCGAGAGCTTGATCTTGATCCCCTGGGCGCCCATTCGGGTCGCCGATCCGATCGCTTTCTTCATGGCACGGCGAAACGACACCCGCTGCTCGAGCTGCCCGGCGATATGCTCCGCCACCAGCTGCGCATTCAATTCGGGCTTCTTCACCTCTTTGATATCGATGTTGACTTCCCGATCGGTCAGGTGGGCCAGCTCCTCGCTGAGGAAATCGACCTCGGCGCCCTTGCGCCCGATCACCATGCCGGGGCGGGCCGTGTAAATATGAATGCGTACCTTGTCCCCCCGACGCTCGATCTCGACACTGGAAACACCGGCGCGCGCGAGGCGCTTCTTGATGTAACGCCGGATCGTGACATCCTCTTCGAGCCACCGTGCGTAGTTCTTCGTCGCAAACCATTTCGAATCCCACGCGCGGTTAATACCGAGCCGTAATCCTATCGGGTTCGTCTTCTGGCCCAAAATATCCTCCTCTGCGTGTTCCCTATTCCTTTTTCTTCGTGCTCTCAACCACTACTGTGATATGACTGCTTCGCTTGCGTATCCGATAGGCGCGCCCCTGGGCCCTCGGCCTGATCCGGTACATGGTCCGTCCCTCGTCGATGAAAATCTCCTTGACGCCCATATCACCGGGCTCCACCGGATGATCGTAACGCTCGGCCAGGTTGTGCATCGCCGAAACGACGGTTTTCTCGATCGGCCGGGCCGCCGCTTTTTTCGAGAATTTCAAGATCTCGAGCGCATGCTCCAATGATTTCCCGCGCACGAGATCGGCAACGATACGCACCTTTCTCGGGGAAATCCTCACGTGCCGCGCGACAGCGCGTGCTTCCATGGCCACCTACCTCCGTATCAGACTACTTCTTCTTCTTGCTCGTGTGTCCGCGGTAGGTTCTCGTCGGAACGAACTCGCCGACCTTGTGACCCACCATATTCTCCGTTATAAAGATCGGAATGAACTTGTTGCCGTTATGCACCGCGAGTGTGTGCCCGACGAATTCAGGGCTGATCGTGCTCCGCCGGGCCCATGTCTTGACAACCCTTTTCTCCCCGGTGCTATTCATCGACTCGATTTTACTGAATAGCTTCTCATCGATGTAGGGTCCCTTTTTCAGTGACCTGGCCATCTATCCTCCATAGCGTTTACGCCCCACAGGCGGGGCTGTCACCTTTCACGGCCGTCCGGCGCCAGCCGCCCGTCGTTACCTCTTTTTCTTTCTCCTGTGAACGATATACTTGTCGGAATGTTTCTTCTTCTTCCTGGTCCGGTACCCCTTCGTCGGCTTGCCCCAGGGAGTCACGGGGTGCCGTCCTCCGCTGCTCCGCCCCTCTCCGCCGCCGAGCGGATGGTCTATCGGGTTCATCGCCACGCCGCGGACCTTGGGCCGCTTGCCGAGCCAGCGCGACCGCCCGGCCTTGCCGATCGAGATGTTCTCGTGATCAACGTTGCTCAACTGTCCGACCGTGGCGTAGCATTCCTTGCGGACCATGCGAATCTCGCCGCTGGGCAGGCGCAGCAGAACGTGGTTGCCCTCCTTGGCCATGAGCTGCGCGTAGGCGCCGGCGCTCCGCGCCATCTGCCCGCCCCTGCCGCTCACGAGCTCGATGTTGTGCACGAAGAGGCCGTTCGGAATCTTCTCGAGGGGGAGCGCGTTGCCGGGATGAATATCGACATCCGGTCCGGATATCACGGTGTCCCCCTCTTTCACGCCGTGCGGCGTGAGGATGTAGCGCTTCTCGCCGTCATGGTAATTGAGGAGCGATATGAACGCCGAGCGGTTCGGATCGTACTCGACCGATACGACTGAGGCCGGAACGCCGTGCTTGTCGCGCTTGAAATCGATCCGGCGGTACCGGCGCTTGTGCCCGCTGCCCATGCGGCGCATCGTGATCCTGCCCCGGTTGTTCCTGCCGCCGGTGCTCTTCATCGGCTCGAGGAGCGATTTCTCGGGGGGCTTTTTCGTCAACACCGAGAAATCGGTCACGGTCTTGTATCGCAGCGCCGGCGTCGTCGGCTTGTACTTCTTGATAGCCATCGCTTACTTCCCTTTAATTTCCCTCTCCTGCACTGTCATCGAACTGTTTCTGCCCTTTCCGTTCCACCGCAGGGATGGCGCCCATCGCCGGGCGCGGTCGCCCGGCCGGACGTCTACACCTGATCGAAGATATCGATCGTCTCGCCCTGTGAAAGCTTTACTATCGCCTTCTTCCTGTCGGAGCGCTTGCCGGTGAACCGGCCCGCCCGCATGAACGTCGTCTTCGGTTTTCCCCGAATCATCGATGTCTTTACATCACGGACCTTGACATTGAAGAGCTTCTCCACCGCGAGGCGTATCTCGCGCTTGTTGGCGCGCGTATCGACCTCGAAGACGAACTTGTTACTCTTCTCCCTCAGGAGCGTGCTCCGTTCGGTGATGATCGGCTTGAGAATGATTCTCTCGATGCCCTTCATTGGGTGAACACCTCCTCGAGGGATGACAGCGCCTCCCTGGTGAAGAGAACAACGTCCGATTTGAGGATCTCGTATGCATTCATATTGCAGCTCACGATGAACGCGACGCCGGGAATGTTCCGTGCCGAACGATAGAGGTTGTCGTCGAACGCATCGGTGACAAAGAGCACCCGCTTCCCGCTGAGCCCCGCAACCTGCAGGAACTCGGCGAAACGCTTCGTCTTCGGCTCCTCCATCCGGGCACCCTCGACCACGACGACGCCTTCCTCGCGCCCCTTGTCGCTCAGGGCGGATCGGAGCGCCAGCCGCTTCACCTTTTTCGGTATGGAGAAGCGGTAGTCCCGTGGATGCGGGCCGAACACCACGCCGCCGCCCCGCCAGATCGGCGAGCTCCGCTTTCCGGCCCTGGCCCGCCCGGTACCTTTCTGGCGCCACGGCTTCCGCTTGCTGAAATTGACCTCACCGCGTTCCTTGGTCTTTGCCGTGCCCGACCGCCTGTTCGCGAGATACATGCGGATGGCATTGTACAGCACGGCATTGTTCACCGCGGCCTCGAAGAGGTAGGGCGGCAGATCGACCTTGCCCTTGAGGTCACCACTGAAATCGTACAATCGTGCAGTAGCCATAAACTTTCCTCACCGTTACCTATCCAGCCGTAGCCGCCGTTACCCTCAGAACGGTGTTCCGCGAGCCGGGTACCGCTCCCCGCACGAGCAGAACGCCGTTCTCCACGTCGATCCCGACGACCTTGAGATTCCTTATGGTGAACCGGTTGTGTCCCATCCGCCCCGGAAGCTTCTGTCCCTTGAGCACCCTCGAGGGGTACGCAGCCATACCGATCGATCCCGGCACCCGGTGGGACATCGATCCATGCGTGGCCTTGCCGCCATGGAATCCATGCCGCTTGACCACTCCCTGGTATCCCTTCCCCTTCGTCATCCCCGTAACGTTCACCAGCTTCACATCCTTGAAAATCCCTACATCGAGCAACTGTCCCGGCTCGAATCCGGCAGTGTCGTCGACCCGGAACTCCTGAAGGTTCCGGTAGGGGGGAAGCCCGACCTTATGGAAGTGTCCCAGCTTCGGCAGCGACACACGCGTCGGCCTCACCTGCTCGAAGGCGAGTTGCAGCGCGTTGTAACCGTCATGTTCCGTCGTCTTCACTTGTACCACGGGGCACGGGCCCGCCTGTATGACGGATACCGGAATAAGCACCCCGCCCTCGTCGAACACCTGCGTCATCCCGATCTTCTTGCCGATCAAGCCAACCATCGCTTCCTCCGAACTCAGACTCTGATCTCGATGTCGACACCGGCGGGAAGATCCAGCTTCTGCAAGGCATCGACCGCCTTCGGTGTCACGTTCGTGATCCAGATGAGTCGCTTGTGTACCCTTATCTCGAACTGCTCCCGGGATTTCTTGTTCACGTGAGGAGAACGGAGCACCGTGTACACGCTCCTCTTCGTCGGCAGAGGAATGGGCCCGGACACCTCGGCGCCGGTACGCCGCGCGGTCCTCACGATCTCCTCCGCGCTGCGGTCCAGCATCGAGTGTTCGTATGCCTTCAATCTAATCCGTATTCTCTGACCGTCCACCGGGCAACCTCCGAAATCCGTTTGAGATTAATCGCTATTCGAAAATCTCGGTGACGACGCCGGCGCCGACCGTGCGTCCGCCCTCTCGAATTGCGAACCGAAGTTCTTTTTCCATCGCTATTGGTGTAATCAATTCTATCATCAACTCCACATCGTCTCCCGGCATCACCATTTCCCGGCCTTCCGGCAGTGTTGCGACTCCCGTCACGTCCGTCGTCCGGAAATAAAACTGCGGCCGGTACCCGTTGAAAAACGGCGTATGA
>DATKWS010000162.1:0-18304 GCA_035529435.1 Patescibacteria group bacterium | reverse complement strand
GCATCGGAAATCCATGTCGCTCGGGCCGCACCGGCTGGCGTGGGACGGATTGAACGATCGCGGCAATCCGGTCGCGAGCGGCGTCTATTTCGTCCAGGTGAAGACGGCTGACCAGATGTCGGTGAAGCGTGTGGTCCTGATCCGGTGACCCGCGGTTCGATCGGCGGGTAGCCGGATCTATATCGTTTTGTGAGGGCCGCGACATCGGCCCCGACGATTTATTTCGATTCATCAGTGGACAGTGGTTACTCGGCTGACAATCTTGCTCCGGATGCGCCGCTGGCCCTCGCAGGTGAGGCGTCGTACGAACCGCCCGGAATCCTGCTGACGTGGCAGCCAAATCAGGAGAATGATCTTTCACACCACTGTATTTATCGCGGATTCACCGAGGAATACGTTCCGTGTCCGGGAAACCGTGTCGGCACGTCCTCGCAAATGGGCAGAGGATACGGACGCTCGCCGAAGGCCGCTATGAAGCGGGACGATATGCAGAGGTGTGGAATGGACGCAATGACGAGGGCAAGGTCGTGGCAAGCGGCATCTATTTCTATCATTTGATTGCGGGTTCGTACTCATTCCCTGTTCACCCACCGGCCCCGATGTAAAATCGAGTTGACACCGGCCGAGAATTGATTATTTTGTATATAGGTATCTCGCAACAAAGGCTCAATATCAACCAGGCGACCCCTAGGGAGAGATCCAAAAAGACCTGCCGTTCCCGGAAAGGAAGGTGCGCCATGAAACAGATACTCATGGCGGTACTGTGCATCCTGCTGTTCGGCGTTGCGGCCGAAGCGCACGAGGGTATGATCGCGCTCTTCACCGACATGGACCGCAAGGACCGCGACGACGAGATCGAGCTCTACGTCATCCAGGATATCTACCTCTTCTATGTACGGGGCCACGGTCCGGACCAGCTCGCCGCGGCCCAGTTCAGGTTCCTCGTCTCATCGCCCGATGTGCTGATCATGAATCCGGAGTGGCCTCCATTGACCAATGGGATCGGGGATGTGAGTAAGGACGTCGTTGTCGTCGGCTGGGGATACAATCTGTGCCTGGAATGGGAACCCAGCAAATATTTCTACCTCGGGACGATCCCGGTGATCAACTACGGCGACCCCGATACCTTCACCATCAGCGTCGTTGCTCCCATCGGCTATCCCGAGGACCTTCAGATTTGCCTCTGTGAAGAGGGTCTTCCCACCCATCCCGTCATCGGCGACATATTCCTCTTCAACGGCGATTACGAAGCGCCCAATGTCGTCGGCGCGGAAGCGAGAACGCAGCACTCAATAGAGTTGTTCTTCGACAAGGATCTCTGCCCCGCGTCGGCGCACCTGCTCTCGAACTACTATATCAGCCACGCGGGCGATCCCGATTCCCCGTTACCGGTGACCGGCACTCTTCTGACCGGGAGCGGCACATCCGTATTGGTATCGCTGGGGGAAGATCTGGTTTGGAACCAGTCCTACGTGGTCGATGCGGGAGGCATCAAGGATGTGAACGGGTACACGATCCTGTACGAGGCGCCGGGAAGCGAGATCACCTTCGTCGCTTCGGAGAACACCGCGACGATGCTGCTCGGATTCGCCGTCGACCGCCTTGGCGAGTCGATCGCAATCTCCTGGGAGCTCGCCGGGATGGACGAGGGAATCTGCTTCCGCGTGCTCCGGGCCGAAGCGCCGGCGCTGGAATTCATCGAGCTGCCGGAACAGGATTTTTCCGTCCGCGGTCTGGAATTCGTGTATGAGGACAAATCGCCCGAGCCCGGCACAACGTACCAATACCGTATCGAGTATATCGACGGAACGGATCGCAGGGTGCTGTTCGAGACCGGTGAGGTGACGGTGCCGGCGCTCCGGCTCATGCTTGCGCAGAATGTTCCCAATCCGTTCAATCCGATGACCTCGATCCGGTACGTCATGCCGGAGAATGGATACGTGCACCTCGAGGTGTACGACGTCACGGGCAGGCACATCAGAACCCTCGTCGATGAATTTCGCACGAAGGGTACGTATACGGTCGATTGGAACGGAATCGACGGGCAGGGCAACCCGGCATCATCGGGTGTTTACTTCTATCGTCTCTTCGCCGGTAAGCAGATCCTCAACCGCAAGATGGTGCTGCTGCGGTGAGTGCCCTCTCGTGATCGTAGAACGTCCAAGGGACCGGTCTAGGCACCGCACAGGCACGCGTCGAAGTTCTTGCGCAGTCGCCTGGCATTTATTCCACCGGGCGCCCCGATCGCGATGATCTCGGTGTGCGGCGTGAGCCCGTTCCATTCGCCGATGAGGGACACTTCCGTGCGCCGCCCCGCGACCTGCAGCACGCCGCGCTGATCCGGCGCATCGGCTGCGTATATCACTCCCTTGCAACGGTACACCGTGTCCGGAAGTTCGTTCCGGACCATATCATCCAGCGCTTTCAACGAGAGCGGCCGGTCCGATTCGTATCTATAGGTGCTGTAGGCACGGCGATGATCGGATCGGTTCGTCATACCGGCGAGAGCGCCGCCGTTGTCACCCATCACGAGCCGTGCGGGATCGAACCGTCCGACGCCCAGCAGGATCTCGAGGGGGACGTCGCAGAATCTGGACTCTACAATCCGGACATGGTCCATGTTCATGTTGATCCACGTCCTGACCTCCCCGACCTCCTTCCTGTTCACCAGATCGATCTTGTTGAGGATCACGAGGTCGGAGAAAGCGGCCTGGGAGAGTTTGAGCTGTAACAGATCCATGTATTCGGGGTGCGCGAAGACCTGCTCCGTGTCTATCACCGATATGATGCTGTCCAGGCGGATGCGGCCGCGGAATCTGGGCCTGGTGAAGATCTTGATGATCTCGGACGGTTCGGCGACGCTGCTGGATTCGAGAATGATGTACTCGACGCCCTCGGAGCCGGCGATCACTTCCTCGACGGAATCAACGAGATTGTTGCTAATCTGGCAGCATGCGCAACCATTGGCCAGGGCGATGATGGTGCTGTCGTTGTCCGATATGAGATCGGCATCGACATTGACGGGACCGAAATCATTGATCAGCACGGCGGTGCGCAGTCCCTGGCTTCCGTTCAGTATGCGGTTGAGGAGCGTCGTTTTTCCCGCTCCCACGTAGCCGGTTAGGATCGTCATCGGGACCGGCGCTTGACCGTGCTCTACTGTAATCATTGGTTACCTCCTGTTATAATTGCTCCGGTTTCAAGGTTCCATGCCGGTCGGATCTCGAGTACTTGCCTGAAGATGATGAAATGTATTTCCGGCCGGCGATCACGGCACGCACCGCCGGGATCAGGTCTGTTGCGGCCGATCGTTTGAGCACGAAACCCTCGGCCCCGGCGGCCAGCACCTCTTGCCGTACGGTCTGTTCATCATGAATGCTCAGCACGATGAGTTTCAGATCCGGAAAACGCCTTTTGAGCTGTCGGACGATGTTGACGCCGCTCGAAACCGGCAGCGAGAAATCCACCACCACGAGATCGATGGGGAGCTTCTCCGCGGCCGTGAACAGGGAATTGACGTCGGCCACCATCAACACCGTGTCGAACGAGGTCTCGAGCAGACCGCGAATACCCTCCAGCATGTCCTGATTCCTGTCGGCGAGGATGACGCGGCCGTGCTTCATGCTTCCATCCATGGTGAACCCGTCTTTCGGTGCCGTTGCGTGCCTTCCACTCCGCGTGCCGTACACACCATCCATTCTTCGGCCGGAACCGAATACATCACGCGGTGTGTCTGGCAGGAGCGGTGTTGTTACGTGATTTCCAGATATAATTGTAAGGATAATGCAGTGCGGGTTCTACTCGTACAATTACGGGTTTCGGGGAAAGAAAATACTGGAGGCGGCTAGATGGAAATGATGCCGTGCTTGATCGCGTACTGGATTAACTCGGCGCTGCTCTTGAGGTTGAGCTCTTCCATCATGCGGTACTTGTGGAATTCGACGGTCCTCGTGGAAATCCCGAGTATGGAAGCAACTTCCTTGGCCGAATGCCCCTCGGCGAGCAACTGGAGGACCTCACGCTGGCGTGGCGTCAGCTTGCGGGCCGTGAGCTTCTGAACGGCCGCCCCCTCCTGCTTGTAGAACTGCAGCAGCTCACCGGCAATGCGGGGAGTTACGTACGTCTTTCCCTTCATGGCTTCCCTGATCGCCGTTACGAGCTCGTCCGGGGCCGAGTGTTTCAGGACGTATCCCGATGCACCGGACTCGAATCCACGGGCCGCGTAGGTGACATCGGGGTGCATCGTGAGCAGGATGACCTTGATGTGCGGATCGATCTGCTTGATCTGCCGGGTGGCCTCGATGCCGTTGAGCAGTGGCATCGATATATCGGCGACGATCAGTTCGGGGTGCAGGGTCCCGGCCGCCTCGATCAACGCCCGGCCGTCCTCGACCGTTCCCACGATCTCGAAGTCGGGCTCGAGGAGACTCCGTAATCCCTCGAGGAAGATCCTGTGGTCATCGGCGAGCAGCACACGCGGCCGTCTCGTATCATTCTCCATGTCCCGGCATTCCCCGCAAACAGAAGCCCGTACGTATCAAGAAGTGTCAGCGCAATCGCAACAATCGCCACATCCCCATCGCCACCCCGGACCGACGCGCAGAGTATAGCAGTATAGGCTCATGATCTCAATGGCTCAGCCACCGGCCGGCCCGGCCGGCAGCGGCACCGACGCCTCGATCGTGGTCCCTTCCCCGGGTGCCGTTCGGATGTTCAGCGTCCCCTCGATCAGATGCACCCGCTCTCTCATGCTGGCGAGGCCCAGACCGCCCTTCCTCCCGGCCGCTGCGGCATCGAATCCCACGCCGTCGTCCTTGATGTTGAGGTGCAGCGCACCTTCCCGGTATGACAGTGATACGAGGACCCCGCTGGCGCGTGCGTGCTTGATGATATTGGCCAGCCCCTCCTGCACGATTCGATAGATACTGAGGGCGATGTCTTTCGGTATCCGTGAAGGGATATTCTCCTGTCTGAAGTCGACCGGAAGTCCCTCGTGCTTCGAAAAGTTATCGCATGCCGATCCGACTGCGTCTGCCAGGCCCAGGTCGTCGAGTATCGAGGGGTGGAGCTGTCGTGCGATATCATGAATATCACTCGACAGTTTCACCGATTCCTGCTGAATCCGGTTGAGCCCTTCGGCGACGGCCGGAGGATTATCGTTCTGGCGCTCGAGCTTGGCGGCATGCATGGCGAGTACCGCCAGACGCTGGCTGAAGTCGTCGTGGAGCTCCCGTGCCAGGCGCCGCCGCGTATCTTCCTGGGCCGCGAGGAGCTTTCGCGCCAGCTCCTGGTATTCCTGCCTGCTCTTTCTCAGGGCCTCCTCGATTTTTCGCCTGGCCGCTTTGGCCGTTTTTCTCTCATCGATTTCGAGTCGTAACTGCTCGTTGGCTGCTGCCAGCTCGGCGGTGCGCTCCCGGACCAGCTCCTCGAGATGATCGCGGTACTTGAGGAGCTCGCGTTCCTGCTGTTTGAGCTCGCGGAACAGCAGGTTGTAGGGATGCCGGAGCCCCGTCTCTATGATGGCTTTGTAGATCAGATAGAAGGAGACGATCTTGAGATAGTGCCCGATCAGATTGAAGATGCCGTACGCGTGCGCGTACAGGGTGAATGACAGTTCCGATGCGATCGTCACCACGACGGATGCAACCAGCAACCGCAGCACACCCGGATCGAAGTGCTCCCTCTTTCGGGAGAGCGCGACGATCGAGCCCAGCAGGAAGAGGGAAATCACGTACTCGCTGATCTTCTTGAACGGCGTCAGCCCGACACCCTCGACGAAGCATGTGGGAAAGACTTTCCAGTGGAAAATAAGAACCAAGAAAACGAGACTCAGGACGGCATACCCGGCAAAGAGCATGCGCACTCTCGGTCTCCGGCCGAGCAAGAGGGGGGCGACGAGAAGGGACATGCTTTCCAGGTACCGCCCCGTAATCCATAACTGCGTGGGCAGGTTCGTCGTGCCGCCCGGAAAGACATTCATCCCGATGTATGCAAGTGTGTGCAGCAGGTCGATCATGCCGACGAACAGGTAGGCGATACCGAGGAAAAGGAGATAGCTGTTCTCCATCAATCCCCGCGTATTCCAAGCGAGGACGAAGATACAAACGGCGATGACAATGCTGAATATCTCGGCGATACCGTGAAAGAGGAGGTAGTTGCGTAGACTGATCAGGTAGAGTCCGACGAGTACGCCGACCCCCGTCACGATCGATAGATAGTTGTTCCGTATGCTCATCAGCCAGAAGGAGTATCGGTATCCGACCATCAACATGATGCCGGCTCGGTTGCATCGTGAAACCGACAGGACGCTATTTTCGCCGACATCGGGGTATTTGACAAGAAAAAACAGGACCGCGAGAAATTCCCGGTTGTTCGAAATCCGGATGCACACGATGATGGTGGTGTTCTGAAGCGCCGGCGCGGGCAGGGCAAGGGCCTACAAGCCGTGCCTGTGCGCGTGATACACGACGACATACCCGAAGTTGATGTACGTCGATGTCATCGAATGATACCGACGGTGATCCGTCCTACCGCAGCAGGCACATCTTTCGCGTTACCGTGAATCCCCCCGCCGTGAGCCGGCAGAAGTAGATGCCGCTCGGCATGCCCGCCGCGTTCCATGTCACGCCGTGCTCGCCCTCCGGCCGGTAATCATCAACGAGCACAGCCACCTCGCGGCCGCGCACGTCGTAGACGGCGAGATTCACGTGGGCGGCTTCGAGCAGGGTATACGCGATCGTGGTGGCCGGGTTGAACGGATTCGGGACGTTCTGGTGCAGCCGAACGCTCGCCGCACCGGGCGCTTCGCCGCCGCCGCCGTCCACACCGGCCGCCGGAAGGAGCGCGGCCGCCGCGCCGAAGCCGTGGGAATCCATCACGCCGGCGAGGTAATCGAGCGTCGCGGCGATCTCGGCGCCGTAATCCGGCTCGATGAGCGGCAGCACGTCGTCGTAGAGAAATTCCTCCAGCATCTCCGGCGGTACCGCGATTTCCATCCCCGTTTCGGTTTTCAGAAGCCCCGCAGCGAGACCGGCGCCCCAGCTTGAAAGCATCGTGATCGATTGCGACATCTCCAGCGTGAAGATGTATCCGTACATGCGCATGAAGTCGCGGTATTCCTTCTCGGCGCGCACCAGAATCACGGCCGCATCGATAATGGAGATGCCGAATTCGTGCGCGAAATCGGCGGCGTAGGCGCCGAAGAGGCGGTACGGTATCCGGTAGTCCCGCAGCTGTGCGGCGATCTCCAGCCGGTACCCGATCACGGGATCCTCGTTTTCGCGGACGAGGAGGTCGACGGCCGTCTCGACGAAGTTCTCCGCGAGACCGGGGGTGAGCCGGTCGGCGAGCGCTTCCGCGCCGGGTGCTCCCGCGGCGACGAGGATGTCGACGAGCCGCGGTCTCAGCGCCGGGACGAGCTCGTTCACCTTGGCGATGATATACCCGACCCCCGGCATCGTGCGCGCGTCGTGGTGGGCGGTGAGGTCAGCGGCCCAGCCGTCGTTATGACTGACAAAGCCGAATGCGAACGCCTCGAGGTTCCGCCCGCCGCAGCGATTCGCCACCTTCATGAATCCGTAGTGCGTCTCGGTCCAGAGATAGTCCTTGTAGGGAGAGTCGTACATCAGGTTGAACATATCGGGCAGCGTCGATCCGTAGATCTCCTGGGCGTTCGGCAGATCCGTCCGGTGCCCGAGTACGTTGGCGAGATGGGCGTGTGTGACGGCGCCCCATGCCCCCGCGTCCGTCGTGAATGCCGCAACGAGCATGGTGATGCAGAGGCATGTCATGATTGTCTTCATTGATCCCCTCCCCGGCCTGAGGCGGGAGGCACGCAGCTTCGATCTACTTCCGGGGCCGGGCCCGGGGGCGGGCCCGGGGGGAAACCCCGCATCGAGGCGCCTACCCGAATCCCAGCACGTCGGCCATCGAGTAGAGACCCGGATCCCGGTTCTTCATGAACCGGATCGCGCGGACGGTGCCGCGCGCGAAGGTTCGCCGCGAATGGGCGCGGTGGGTCAGCTCGAACCGCTCACCCTCCCCGGCGAAGATCACGGTGTGCTCACCCGTCACGTCCCCGCCGCGCAGCGAGTGCATCCCGATCTCATCGGGCGCACGCGGGCCGATGATCCCCTCGCGTCCATGGACGAGTCGCGCGCCGCTCCGCGCACGCGCGAGAATATCCCCGATCTTCGCCGCGGTGCCGCTCGGTGAATCCTTCTTGCGGTTGTGATGGATCTCGATGACCTCCGCGTCGAAATCGTGCAGCACGCGGGCCACATCCTCCACGACCTTGAACAGCAGGTTGACGCCGGGCGACATGTTGGGGCTGATCAGGAGCGGTATCGATTTCGCCGCCTCGCGCGCCGCGGCGAGCTGCTCGCCGGAAAGACCCGTGGTGCCGACGATGACCGCCTTTCCGGCATCCTCACCGGCGCGGATACCGGCGAGGGCCGCTTCCGGCGTGGTGAAATCGACCAGCAGATCACCCGCATCGAGCGCATCCGCGACACTGTCCGATACCTTTACGCCGAGGAGCACCGTTCCGATACCGGGATGGCCGGTGGCCTCAACGGCGGCGGCGAGCTCCATATCGTCCGCGGCGGCGATCTCTTCCGCCACCATCCGTCCCATCCTGCCGAGCGCGCCGGCGAGTATCACCTTCTGCATCCGTCCACCCCGTTACACGGCAACCTTGTCCGTCGCCGGTTTGAGCCCGTACGCGACAAGGGCCGCGCGAAGCTTTTCGCGGTTCTCGGGGAGCATCCGCACGAGCGGCAGGCGCACATCGCCGACGCCCATCCCGAGCATGTTCATCGCTTCCTTGACCGGCATCGGGTTGGTTTCGATGAACATCGCCTTGCCGAGCGGCAGCAGCTTGTAGTGCCAGCTCAGCGCCTTCTGCCGGTCCCCCTTCTCGTACGCCTCGATCAGGGTCAGCACGTCCTTCGGCACGATGTTCCCCACGACACTCACGACCCCCTTGCCGCCGACGGCGAGGATCGGCAGGGTGATCGGATCGTCACCGGAGAGGAGGACGAGGTTCCTGCCGCAGCGCATGATGATCTCCGACATCTGCTCGAGGGACCCGCTCGCTTCCTTGATCGCGACGATGAGCTCGTGCGTGGAGAGTCGCTCCACCGTCGCGGGCAGCATGTTGACGCCGGTCCGTCCCGGCACGTTGTACAGCATGAGGGGCAGCCCGCCCTCGTCGGCGAGTTTCATGAAATGCGCGTAGAGGCCCTCCTGTGTCGGCTTGTTGTAGTAGGGCGTCACGGTCATCGCCCCGTCCGCTCCGAGCTCGGCGGCCTTCCTGGTATTGTCGATCGACTTCGCCGTCGAGTTGGTCCCGCACCCCGCGATCACCTGGATCTTTCCCGCCGCCTCCTTGACGACGATATCGATGATCCTGAAATGCTCTTCCCAGGTGTAGGACGGATTCTCGCTGGTCGTGGCGCAGGGAACGAGCCCGTCGGTCCCCGCGTCCACATGGAAACGTACCAACTCCCGCAATTTTTCCTCGTGCAGGCTCCCATCCTCTTTAAATGGCGTCACCAGCGCGACGTACAATCCTTTTAGCATGACCCCATCCTCCTTCCGTCCCGGCACAGCTGGAACAGTATTCTCGGTGCGCGCCCGACGGGGGCGCGAAGACTCCCTGTCTAATTTACCCAGACTGTAGGGGTTTATTTCGCGGGTGTCAAGTGGAGAAGGCCGGGAGCGTCGCATGCGGCGCGGGGCGGGGCGGGGGATGTGATCGCTGTAATATTTTAAATGATAATGGATTGCATGGGCGCCGCCGGAGCCGCCTGCGTGCGGCCCCCCCCCGCGCCGGGAAAAAATTTCGCCGGCCCGAAAATATGCTTGACAAATTTTAATATTAGAATATTATAATTTAAATATGAACAGGAAAAAGAATACGGGGCACGTTCGCGCGGGAGTAAAGAGCATACTGCGGGACGACGAGATCGAACGGCACGCGGAGCGCCTCAAGGCGCTCGCGAATCCGGCGAGGCTGCGGATCGTGAACGTCCTCGCACAGGGCGAGCGGACCGTGACGGGAATCTGCGAACTGACCGGTCTCAAACAGTCTCTCGTGTCGCAACAGCTCAAGATCCTGCGGCTGAACGATATCGTTCAGTTCCGCAAGGAGGTTCCCCACACGTATTACAGCTTGAAAGAGCAGCAGGTGATCAGCATGCTGAACTGTCTCAGTAAGTGCTGCAGCTGATTGGCCGGACCGACGAGGAGGTAGTATGAGCGAGAACATCATTCAAGTGGGAGATAAAGATTTTCAGAGCGTCGTGCTCGAATCGGATGTGCCGGTGCTGGTCGATTTCTGGGCGCCATGGTGCGGGCCGTGCCTCATGATGGGGCCGGTGCTCGACGAGCTGGCCGGTGAGTACAAGGGCACGGTAAAATTCACCAAGCTCAACACCGAAGACAACCGCAATACCGCTATCAAGTACGGGATCATGGGTATCCCGACGATCAAGATATTCAAGGGTGGGGAGGAAGTCGGATCGATGTCCGGCGCCGTGCCGAAGGATCACCTGAAGGGATTCATAGACAAATCGATCAAGTAGCCGGTGCGCCGGAAAACATATATATGGAAGCGATGCGGGGCGGGGCGGTGGTCGCGGGGGCCTTTGCCGCCCCGCATCACGCGATTCCGGGATGGCCGTTCATGAACGGGAAACAGGCGATACGCAGCGACATAACCGTGGAGGATCTCGTGGACGGGTATCCGTCCGCAGTGAGCTTCCTCCAGAATGTGGGAGTCGTCTGCATGAAATGCGGCGAGCCCGTATGGGGCACGCTCGAAGAGGCGATACGACGTAAGGGGCTGAACGTGGAGGCGACGATCGCGAAGCTCGGGGAGTTTCTCGCGGGCGGGACCTGATTCCGCTGAATCGCCGCGCACCAACGTTCACTTGGCAATCGGCGCGGGCTGTTCTATAATGCACGGGGCTGGAGAACCGGACCTGAACAGGTGGTATCGATTGTCGGAGCTGCCCTTTCTCGCGGGAGAGCAGGGAAGAGGTTCATTCCTCGTCCTCCTGTTTTTCGTGTCCGCCGCGGCCGTAACGGGCTGGGGAATCTGGGAGGGAACCCTGCCGCATTCGGAGGAGGCGGTCTACGCCGAGATGGCGCGTGAGACGGCCTCCGGGGGACCGGCCTGGACCCTCCATTTCGACGGGGAGCCGGTCCACGATGTGCCGCCCCTCCCCATCTGGTCGACCGCGCTCTGCATTCGTCTGTTCGGCACGAATGAATTTGCCGCCCACATCGGATTCGTTCTGTTTGCGGTTCTCGCCTACTGGATCGTGTACCTCGCAGGCATGCGGACGGAGATGTGGGGATCGGGGGGTGCCGGCGCGATGCACAGCGGAAGCGCGATCGGGCTTCTCGCGGCGATCATCCTCGCCTCGAGCCCGCTCTTCGCGAAGTACGCTCCCCATCTCTCGTTGAACGTACCATTCGCCTTTTTCGTCGCGATCGCCCTCCTCGGATGGTGGTACCTTCCCGTCCGGCGGGCCGGACTCGCTTTCTGGGCGATCGGCGTCGTTGGCGGCATCCTCAGCGCCGGTGCGGCGGGGGCGCTCGTGGTGCCGGCGAGTCTCGTCTCCCTGGTGAGCGACCGGGCGCGCCGCGGTACGTGGCGGGACGCGGGATTCTTGGTGGTGACCGCGGTGGCCCTGATTCTCGGCGGCATCTGGCCGGTGCGCGCCGCGATGCACGCCGAAGGAGCGTTCCATACCAGCCCTCTGTGGGGGGCGATCTTCGGTTTCACCGATCCGTCCGGGCGGGTGGCGATCGATCTGCTCCACGCCCTGAAGGATCTCTTCATCGGGAGCTTCCCCTGGTCGATTCCGGCCGTCATCGCCGTCGTGAGAACGGTTTTCGTGAGGAATAGCCGCCACCGGTACGGATTCACGGCGGCCGACGATTCGCTCGTCGTATTCTCCGCCGTGCTGCTCGTGCCGATCGTCTTCTCGCGTCCCGCGAACCCGAGCGCCTATCTACCGCTTCTGCCACTGGCTTCCATTCTCTCCGCCCGGGAGATCGCGCGGTGGGTGATACCGTCGAACCGGGCGCCCGCCTCAGCGCGGAGCGACGATGCACGGGAATTCACCGCGAGCAGGATCTGGTCGAGCAACCAGATCCTCGTCGCCCTCTTCTGCCTCCTCATGCTCCTTCTCGCTGCGACTCCCCTTCGTCTCCACCGTGTCAGCACCGATCCGATAAAGGAGATCGCGACCATGGCCGGCTCGCTGGTACCGGAAGGAGAGCGGTTGGGGAACTACCTTCAGAACGGCCGGGTGCAAACGGCACGGCTGCTGTTCTATGGCGGCAGGCCGCTCGGGCCGGCGCTGGCGGACCCCGAGGGCGTGGCGGCACAGATCCGCAAGGAACCGGGAACGGTATTTTTCGCAACTGCCGGCGATCTGAACGCACTCGAGGAATCCGGCGCCGTATCGGCGGGTCTCAGGGTCCTCTACCGGGCGGGTGATCTGGTCCTGTTCGACATGAGGGGATTGAGCGGTGTCGAGGAGGGCGAGTGAGACGGCTCAGCCCGGGCGAGGCGGGCGCGGCACGGGAGCGTGCGTGGCAGGCTCCGGCGGGTGGAAGGGAACGAATCACGACCGGCGGCGTATACAATTCGATCGGGCAATGACGGACCGTTTTGCAGAGAGGGAATCACGTGATGAGAATGCAGCCAGTGCATATGATCGGAATGACCGCGATCGGCGCTTCGCTCAGGAGAGTGTCCGGGAGCCACGTACGATCTACGCTGTTTAGGCGGGCATCGGGGGCCGCCGCATTGACGGTATCGATCTGTGCGCTGAGCCTGTGGCTGGCGGGGTGCGGCGCTCCGGATCTCGAGAAAACCGGACTCGTCAAGATATCGAATCGTGTCTATGCCTTCATCGCGCCGGGTCCCACGGCCGCCGAGGGGCTGGGCGCCAACAGCGGATTCGTCGTGGGCGATGAGGGGGTGCTCGTCGTCGACTCGCGGTATACTCCGGCGCTGGCGCGGGAGCTTGTCGACGCGATCCGATCGGTAACCGACGCACCGATACGGTACCTCGTCAACACGCACTATCACCCCGACCACACCTGGGGGAACTCCGTCTTCAAGGAGGAGGGCGCCGTCATCATCAGCCATCCGCGGACGCGGGCCGACATCGAGAAATACTCCCCCCTCTATCTCGAACACTACCGGACGTACCGCGGGGAGGCGTACGAACAGCTCAAGGCCGTCACCATCGTGCTGCCCGATACGACGTTCGAGGACGAACTGTCGATCGACCTCGGCGGTGTCGAGGTCGTAATCAGGCACTTCGGCCCGGGACACACGGCGGGGGATTGCATCGTCACCGTCCCGGGGGACAGGGTCGTCTTTACCGGCGGACTCGCCGCCGAGGGATATCATTTGAACCTCGGAGACGTAGGGGGCGATTTCGACAACTGGGCGGCGACGCTGCTCCGCCTCGGTGGTATGGATTTCCGGTACGTCGTGCCGGCCCAGGGCATGGTTTCCGATGCGGCGCTGCTCGAGACATGCCGGACCTACATCGAAACGCTGCGGGACCGGTGCCGTGACGAGATCCGGGCGGGCAACTACCTCAATGTCGTGGCCCTGACGATGAAGATCCCCGGCACGGAAGGATACCTCCAGGAAAATCTCCTGCCGTTCAACGTACGGGCCGTCTACCGGCGTGAGATCATGAAGGTGCTCGAACCGAATTTCAAAATCGATCTACCGGACGGGTTCGAGATCGACGACGGCGGCGCCGAGGGACGGGGCGGGCGGATCAAGTGGGTCTGGAATTCGGACAACGGCAAGCTCGAGATCGAGGTGCACTGGAGTCCCGCCGGCAGGAACGAGCTGCTCGTGCAGGACGTCAAGGACCGGGTGATCCGCTATACCGAAGCCAACAAGGGCACACTCTCGATGGAAACCGCCGGAACGAAAACACTCGAAATCGGGGGGGTGCACGAGCCGGCGGCGTTCGGCACCTACCGGATCAGATCGGGGACGACGCTGATGGGCTCGGGAATCTGGACGTGGAGCATGCTCACCCGTGGAGGAACTCTCTACGCGATCCAGCTCCAGACGGATGCGAACAGGGTGGAAGAACGGGAGAGGCGGAACATGGAGATCCTCGAGCGGATCGCGGGGACGTTCCGGCTGACGGCGGGCGGGTAGCCGTCCCCGGTTCATGCGCCGTGTTTTTTGAGCCGTCCCGCATTGGCGAGGGCGAGCTCGATGATCGTGTTGGCAGGTACGATGCCGAGCGATCCGCGGTCGCATTCAATCTCCGAAAAAGCCCGGGTTGCATCGGCTCCGCAGTATTGTGAATACACGAGGAGCGGGACGGGGTGCCACGAATGGCTCTTCAGCGCGCACGGGGTGGAATGGTCGCCCGTGACGATCAGCACGTCGGGTTCAAGCCCGAGAAGAATGGGTAGATGGGTATCGACCTCCTCGATGACGTTGGCCTTCCCCTCCAGATTGCCGTCCTCGCCGTACGAGTCGGTCTTCTTGATGTGAATGAAGAAGAAATCGTACCGGTCCCCGTAGATGGAGGCGGCCGTCTCGAACTCCTCCTTGACGGTGAAGCCGGTGTCGATGAGATCCATGCCGCACAGCTTCGCGACGCCGCGGTAGAGCGGGTAGGCGGCGACGGTCGCAGCGGTGAGGCCGTACCGCTCCGCGAACGGCTCTATCACGGGCCGCCGCGAAATGCCACGCATCAGGACCGCGTTGGCACGTTCCTCGCCGGAGAGGATGCCGTTCGCCTGTCGGACGAACTCCTCGATGAGGCGGGCCGTCCGCTCCGCCTCCCGCGTCCGCGCGTGCGGTGCGAGCGGCTTGAGACCGGTGAGCTGGGGATCCGTTTCGTCGACCTCGGGGGACAGTCCCTCTCCCCGGAGCACCACGCCGAACCGGTACTCGCGCACCGGCATCACGATGATCTCGACGCCGTCGATCTGGCGGATCTTCTCGCCGAGATTCCGGCAGAGGCGAATGCATTCCTCATGGGGAATGCGCCCGGCGCGCCGGTCGGTCAGGACGCCGTTCCCATCGACCGTCGCGAAGTTGCCCCTGATGGCGATGTCATCTTCCAGGAGATCGAATCCGACGCCCGTGACCTCGAGCACGCCCCTCCCCACATCGTTCTCAGGCGAGAGGGGGTCGTATCCGAACAGCGCGAAATGGGCGGGACCGCTCCCCGGCGTGAGGCCGATCGAGATGGGCAGGCTCCTCCCGCAGGCGCTCCGTGCGGCGAGCGCGTCGAGGTTGGGTGTTCCGGCCGCCTCGAGGGCGGTCTTCGGGAACCCGGCGTTCCTGATCCCGCCGAGCCCGTCCATGACGAGCAGGATGATCTTCGCTTCGTTGGGCCGTAGGAGGTCTTTCAGCATCGGCGTCTCCTCCGTGTCGATCCCGCCTCGCCGGTGAGTCCGCGGCGGGCGAGGCGTGTGTATACAGGTGCGGTATACGGCGCGCTCACAGTACCGCGCCGCGGGCATTCAGTCAATGAGATACTATCCGGCTGCGGGATGTGTCAAGAAGTCCGGGACACTGCGCGATGGATTGACATGAAGGCCCGAACGTCGTACTATGGACGGGTCTTGATGTTATTCTGATACCGTAAATCGAGGATTGGAGAGGTCGTCATGTGTATGAGGCATACCGAATCTACCGAGAAATGGACAGCCGTCACGTTCCGGTTACCGATGATCGCCCTGTGGGTGCTCGGCGTCGCGCTCCTCGCCGCCGGGTGCGGCGGCGATTCGCGTATCGCGGGCAGGGAGCCGATGGAGAATGTCGCAACGGTCGAATCAAATACCGATGCGCTGCGGGCCTGGGTCGTGGCGAAGGCCAAGGTCGATGCGCTCGTCCACATCGACATCGCCGATGATATCCAGGTGTTCCCCGCCGCCCTGCAGGAAAGCATGAAGAATGCGGCGGATCATCTCGAGCGGGGGAACGTCGGTGTACTGGACCAGATCGTGTCGTATATCGAGTCGCGCGGTATCGTGAATCTCGGGTACGATGCCGGTCTGTTCAATCGGGTGATCTGGGTGACACCGGCGCAGGTCTCGATGGGGCAGTTGCCGATCGAGAACTACAAGAACTTCCTGATGACCCGCCGCGGATTTCCCGACTACGAGATCAAGGATTTCGTCTCGACCGGCAAGTACATCACGGGGACGCTGGTGGGGATACCCATAACGATCACCACGCTCGAGGATCTCGACGCGGGGGAGGACGAGGTGATCCTCGATATCGATCTCGCCTATTTCCTCGGCAAGAAATCGCTCGATCCCACCTACCGGACGGGAACCCGGGCGACGCTTCAGTTTGTCAGGGATCTGCGGGTGAAAAATCTGAGGACCCGCATCGCCACGATTCACCTCGCGACCGGTGCGAACGATAATCCAATGGATATCAGGTACTTCGGAAGCATCATCGCCGAGGGACTGCGCAACCCGGAGAAGCTCCAGCCGCCCGTGTTCGAGAAGTGGACCATGATGATGGAGGCGGAGGATTCCCTGGTCGCCGGCCATTACGGGGGGGCGGTGGCGCTCTACGGGAATCTGGTGAAAACATATCCAACGGATCCGGGCCTGTACTTCACCCTCGGCGTGACGCGGGGATTCAACGGGGAGGGAACGGAGAGCCGGGACGCCCTCCTCCAGGCGTTCCGGTTGGACAGTGCTTACCTGCGGGCTTTTTTCCAGCTCGCCAATATCCTCGCCGTGCAGGACAAGGTCGAGGCGGGGATCGAGATCATCGATACGCCGGAGCTCGGGAAGATCATGTCGGATGTGGAGTTGAATTTCCAGAGGGGCACGTTTTACCTCAATGCGAAGCGTCCCTACGATGCCCTCACCTACCTCAAGAAGGTCGTCCAGGTACGTCCCGATGATTTCGCGCTCCAGACGGTCATGTACCAGGCGTACCGACAGGCGGACGACGTCCCCCAGATGATGCTCACGCTGGAGAAGCTCCGTAACATGGACGAGGGGCGTGTGCGCCGTGACATGCCCTGGGTATACAAGGAACTGGGACGCCTCTACGAGGAGGCGACCCTCTATAAAAACGCCATGGAAAGCTACGAGCGCTACCTCGCCGTCGTACCGGACGACGAGAACAAGGACGAGATTCGCGGCAAGATCGAGGCGTGGCGCGCGCTGTACGACAGGACCGGCTCGGATAGATAAGAGAATGAGAAGCGGCGGGGGGTCCGGCCGGCGGGCACGCCTGCATGTAACAAGTTGCGCCTATCCCACGTAATCATACATGGCGCCATCTTTTTCGGTGGAGGCGTCATGCTGCCGGTACCAAGAATCCCTCATCTGACGGCTGGAGAAGTGCGATGAACAATAGGAAAAAGAGCAGAAAGCGGGTTGTCTGGATCGTGGTCCTCGTCGTTGCCGTTGTGGCCGTGGCCGGCGTGGTCATCGTGAAGCGGAACGGCAACGGCGCCGATGATCTCGGCGCGACGGTCAAGGTCGAGCGGGGGGATGTGATAGAGAAGGCACTCGCCGTGGGCTCGATCGTCCCCCGGAATGAGATATCGGTGAAGTCCAAGGTCTCGGGTGTCGTCGAGAAGATTTTCAAGGAGCCTGGTGACCGGGTGAATGCGGGCGAGTCGCTCCTCGAGGTGCGTCCCGATCCGACCCCGCTCGAGCTCGTGCAGGCCAAGCGCCAGATCGAGATGGACGGGATCGGCCTCCGCAACACCGAGAAGAGCCTGACCCGCAGCAGGGAGCTCGTCGACCGCGGGCTCGTCTCCGACCGCGAGTACGAGCAGGCCGAAAAGGAGTACGAACAGGCCGCCCTTCAGCTCAAGATCAGCACGGAGTATCTCGAGCTCCTCGAGAAGGGGAAGGTCAGGATCGCCGGCAAGCAGATCGAATCGGTCATCAAGGCGCCGATCGGTGGGTATATCCTCGAGAAGAACGTGAATATCGGCGATCCCGTCGTGCCCCTCACTTCGTACCAGGCGGGGACCGTGCTGATGACCCTTGCGGACATGGACAGCCTCGTCTTCAAGGGTACGGTCGACGAGATCGACGTCGGCAAACTCGAAATCGGGATGCCGGTCAAGATCAAGATCGGTGCGCTTCCCGACAAGGAGGTGCCGGGGATGCTCGAGAAGATCTCACTGAAGGCGCGGGAGGAGAGCAATTCGCGGATGTTCCCCGTCGACATATCGATCGAGGACACCGAGGTCACCCTGCTCCGCGCCGGGTACTCGGCCAACGCCGACATCATCATCAATGA